>NZ_LZMI01000011.1:0-91478 GCF_001665475.1 Gordonia sp. 852002-51296_SCH5728562-b
AGTGGGCGCTCACCTGGAGCGCCCACTCCGACAGTGTCACCATGACGCTCGGCGACCGGATCTGGCAGCACGGCGAAGGGCTGGGCGACAACTCGATGCACGCCGGCGCCGTGTATCACGGTGTCCTGGTGAAGGATTCAGAATCGAAAACCTACATGCAGATGGCCGGCTTCACCTCCGCCGAGCACTCGCTGACCTGGTGCAACCCGGACAAGTACGGGTACTCGCGGGAGTGCGGAGCCTGATCAGGCCCCGCAACATCAAAGACCCTTAAGGTAATAGCGAACTATGCGCCGCATTCGCTGGCGTAATCGTTGGTGCGGCAGAACGGAATCGAGTCCTGGCCGGGATGCAGCGACATCAACAGGACCGTGTGTCCTTCTCGTTTACCCAGCGCGCCCTCGAACTGCTTCCCGGCGCCCAGTATTCCGTAGCTGCCCTGACCCAGCTTCTTGGTCTGCGTCTTGACCTCAGTCAGGATGCCGCAGTCGGGGAACACCGTGGTCTTCTGCGCCTTCCAGGCCAACGTCCACGTTTCGCTATTCGACGCACCGCTGCCGAGTGTGATGGTTCCGGAACCGTTGTCGCGCAGATCAATCGATCGCCCGTGCCCAACCCACTGCCCCGCATACGGCGCGCGATCCGAGCATGCCTCGGCCGGGGCCGACGATGCAGGCGGTGCCGCGTACCGCGGGTCCTTGGTCCCTCCTGCGTGTGCGGCAGCGGGCATCGACAGGACCACCGCGGCAGCACAGAGTGCAGCAGCGCCGGCGGAACGGGAGAACTTCATGGACGACCTCCGAGATTCGGACGAACGAGACAGTGGTGCGCCACTGGACGGTACCCAGCCCGATGCTGCATCGATGTAACTCGATCGGGTGAAAGCCGTCATTTGAGTACGAACGGACTACACGGACCGGCGCCTGACGGTGTCGCGGGTCGGGAAGTAGTCACGGGCCCTCTGCCGGGCCGGCTCGCGCCCGCGCCGACGCTGCTCGGACCCCCAACGCCCCCAGGGACACCGACACACGCACACCGACCACGACGTCCTCACCGACGACCGCGCACTCGAACACCTCCGCCCGCGGCCGCTGCTCGGCGGTGAGCGACTTGGCCGTGGCACACGGGTCAGCCCGCGCCGCAACATGATCGGCCGCCGCGGCCAATGCGGCGAGATCGGCGGCCGACTGCGCCCGATGACGAGCCAGCGTCGCCGCACCCACATAGATGACCAGCACGATCAGGGCTGCGATACCCGCGATTGCCCCGGCCGCGGCCACGGTGGCGTAGCCGCCCTCATCGCGGAGAAGTCGAGTGAAGCGTGAATCCCGCTGCGTCCGCGCCCCACCCGACCGGCGACAGGTCACCGCATCACCCCCGGCGCGACGTCGACCTGGTCGGCACCATCGGGCTCAGGGACGGCGACGGCCCGCGCAGACAATGTCAGACCCGGCACCATCGGCGCTCCGCGACGGACCTCGACGACGATCCGATCTGCCTGCGCCGCAACAGAGATCTGCGCACCCGGCACGATCTGCTCGCCTGCGGCGCGGGCATTATCGTCACCCGCGGCCGTCAGCCGAGCGACCTCGCGGGCGGCGTCGGCACAACGGACCTGAGTGGTTACCGCCATGACCACACCCACCGCGAGAATCACCACGATCACGACAGCCGAAATCGCGTACGCTCCCTCGATCGTGACCATCCCCGACTCGTCGTCGATAATCCGTCGCGGCCGCATCTCAACCCACCGACGTGTTGAGCGCCTTGGTGATGATCCCGGTCAGAGCGCTGACAATGTTGTCGCCACTGACCACCGTGTACAAGATCGCCCCGAACGCTGCGGCCGCAATCGTGCCGATTGCGTACTCCGCGGTGCTCATGCCTTCGTCGTCGGTCATCAATCTGGTCAGGTTCGCGTTGGTACGAACCGTGATTCGTTCGAATCCGCTTCGGGTCGCGTGGAGAATCTTCATGATGTGCCTTTCGGTTGAGGTGAAACTGATTGGTGCTGCACTGCTTTGACGTTGAGAACCCACGAAGAGATCCATCGAGTCTTCTAAAGACCGGAGAGTGTTGAGCCCGCGAGGCCGATCACAACCGGGACGATGCCGAGACACACGAACGCGGGGAGAAAACACAGGCCGAGCGGACCGCTCACCAGCACCCCTGCCCGCTCGGCACGAGCATGCGCGTCGTCGTGCGCTCGACGTCGGGTTTCGGTGGCGAGCTCACCCACCTGGGCCGACAGCGCCGACCCCGCACGAGCTGATCGCCGAGCGAGCATCGACAACTGCTCGAAATACTCGGTGTCGGAGGGTTTTCGGCGTGCTGGTCGAACTCCAAGTGGCGTCGACCACGCACGTTCGGGCTCGGCGCCGAGCTCGAGTAGCTCCGCCGTAGCGGTCAGCGGCTCCGCCAACGCCGTCGGTGCTGTCTGTGCGACGGCGAGTGCGGAGGCGGGGACCGTGAGACCTGCGCGCAGACACACTGCGAACAGGTCGAGGCCCGCGGCGATGGCAAACGGATCGTCGACCTCACGGTGCTTTCCGAGCCACCGCGCTTCTCCCGAGGGACTATCAGGCGGCTCGACGACCCGATACAGCAGCCACCGCCGCGGCGGCAGGATCAACACCGCTGCAGCGAGTAGCAGCAGCGACATCGTCATCCGCGCACCACTTTGTCGGTGATCCGTTCGGTCCACACCACGCCCGCAGCGACCAGCGCCGTGCCGATCACCAGCAGCATGCCGCCGAGACCCCCGCCGAGCAGCACCTGGATCGGGCGCGCGCCCGTCGCCTGACCCAGCCCTATCCCGAGGAGCGGAAGTCCTGCCAGCACAACGGCAGTCGCGCGCGCCCCCGCAAGGCCGGCACGCGTGCGCTCGGTGAACGCGCGTCGCGCGGCGAGGTCGGCGCGCAACGACTCGAGCAACTCCCCCATCGGGACGCCCGAGTGCTCCGCGGTTCGCCACGCGACGGCGATCCGGCGCCAGGACTGATCCGCAGAATCCGAACCAGATCCCTGCCCCCGGCTCTCAGACGCCCCATCGACGACGACGCTCCCCCCGAGTTCGGCTCGTGCGGCCAACACGGTCAGCCCTTCGGCCACCTCCGATGGATCATCCCTACCCTCCGAGATCTCGCGGGCTGCAACGGCACATGCGCGGGCGGGCGGAGCTCCCACCGAAAGCTCGGCGATCACCAGCGCCAGAGCGGTCAACATCTCGTCGCGCTGAACCTCGTGCTCGGCCGCACGACGTCTTCGCCGACGGAGCCAGACGACCAGCGCCACCACGATCGACGCCGCCACCGCACCCGAGATCCCTCCGACGAGCAGCGCCACCAGCGGCGCACAGACCAACCCACAAGCGCTCGGCTGCAACGGTGTCCATCGCGTGGCCGCCGTCCCGGTCAACATCGACACGCGATGCTCGACCCGACTCGTCGGCCACCACATCACCCCAATCGCAAGCGCCGCCAACACGATGCTCATGTGCGCTCCTCGACCAACGCGTCGAACTCCGCGCGGTGCTCGGTGAATCCACTGTTTCGCAGCCAAACCGGCAGGATCGTCACCCATCCATCGGCGTTCCGGGATACCATCCCGACTTCGACAATCCCCCGCGCTCCACCGGCTGTACGGCTGACCCCGACAACGATTCGGACGGCGGCCGCGAGCTGTGAGTGCAATGCTTCTCGGTTCATTCCCCCAAGTGCCGCAAGCGCTTCCATACGAGCAGGAACCTCCGAGGTCGAGTTGGCGTGCAACGTCCCGCCGCTCCCTTCATGGCCCGTGTTGAGTGCGGTGAGAAGGTCGATGACCTCGGCACCGCGAACCTCCCCGACGATGATGCGGTCAGGTCGCATCCGCAGCGCTTGTCGAACCAGGACTCGTACCGGAACCTCGCCCATCCCTTCGACATTCGACGTTCGTGCGACAAGACGCACCACATGTGGATGTGCCGGGGCGAGTTCCAACGCATCCTCGACGCACAGCACCCGATCAGTCGGGGCCATGGCACCGATCAACGCGTTCAGCAGAGTCGTCTTGCCCGACCCGGTTCCGCCGACGATGAGAAAGGCGAGACGTGCGGCGACCGTCGCTTCGAGCACCTCGACCAACTCGGGCGGGACCGCCCCCGACGCGATCAGTCCCGCCATATCCATTCCGGCCGTGCGCAATACCCGCAGAGAGATACATGTACCGTCCGCGGCCAGCGGAGGGATGACGGCGTGGAGCCGCACGGTGAGTCCGCGTCTGCCGAGCGACGTGAGCTGGGCGTCGACCCACGGTTGCGCGTCGTCGAGACGTCTGCCGGCGCCGAGCGCCAGCCGACTAGCGAGTCGTCGAACGGCCGCATCGTCGTCGAAGGTGATACCAGTCGGTTCGAGACCACTGCCTCGATCGACCCAGACCCGCTGCGGGCCGACGACGAGCACGTCGGCGACGCCGGGCTCGGCGAGCAGTACCTCGAGTCGTCCCGCGCCGGTCAGTTCGGTCTGCAGATGCCGCAGTGCCGCAAGCAGGTCGGTGTCGCCGAGAACCCCACCCGATTCCGCGCGAATCGCCTCCGCGATGACCGCTGCCGTCGGTTCGGCCGACTCCTTGGCGAGGCGCTCACGCACCCGGTCGATCAGAGCGTCGTCGGACGTCGCGGTCACCGCCTGCACGCGTGAACTTCGCTGTGCCGCGGCACTACTCATGATGCCGCCACTCGAGCGTCGGCGAATCGTGAGTACACGGCCGACGCCGCCCGCCCCAACGGACTGCGCGGCGCGACCCGCAGACGTCCTGCTTCGAGACGCATGGCCAGGCGCGGGTCGGGCCGGCACGCGGCGATCAACGGCACACCAACCGCTTCGGCGATCTGCGCTGCCCGCAACCCGCCGGGAGACGGCCCGCGGATCACGAGTTCGACGCGCGGGCACGCCGGCAGCAATCGAGCGATCAGGAGACGTGCGGCGGCGGTACCTGCGACGGTCGGAGTGGTCACCACCACCACCAATTCGGCCGACTCTGCCACTGCGCGCACCACCGGGGTGTCGGCGCGTGGGAGATCCGCGATCACCAGGTCGCCGTGCGCACGACCGGCGTCTACCGCTGCGAGCACAGGGCCACGCGAAAGCGACCGGATGTCGTCACGCCTCCCGGTGACCAGCGCAAGCCTGTCGTTATACCGCGGCAACGCATTTCGGAGCGACGCACCGCTGACCGCACCCTCGTCGAAGGAAAGGTCTTGCCAGCGGAGCCCTTCGCGCGCTTCCACGCCGAGCGTGAGATCCAATCCGGCCCCGAGCTCGTCGATGTCGAGTAGCAACACCCGCTCGCCGCTGTCGACGGCTGCCAGCGCACTCGCCACGGCGAGCGTCGACGCTCCCGCCCCGCCGTGCGCCGGAATGAACGCCAATGCTCCTGCTTGGCGCGATGCCGGCAGTCTCAGTTCGGTGAGAATCCGCACCAGGTGGGACTCATCGTCGGGGAGCACAGCCGAATCGACGGCGCCGAGATCGAGCGCACCACGCCACGTCGCAGAGGCGGGTTCGACGTCGGAGATCAGCACGACGCCTCCGCGCCGTGGCAGCGAGCTCTGTGCGAGCGTGGCGACAGCGGGCGGATCGAGCACGACCGCACGAGTTCTCAACCAATCCCGCCGGCACTCACGCGCGTCACCGGGGATCAGCCGATAGCCCGCTGCGGCAGCGCACCGGGCAACGTCGTCGTGCAAGTGTTCGGCCACAAGGGCGAGGAGGTCGTCGGACATGAACTGAGCATGCGTCGCACCGCCGACCGGTACGCCCTGCTACCGCGATGCGTGGGCGCATCTGGGGACAGAGGCTTGCTTGTGGATGAGCGCCGCACGCGCAACGCAGCTCACCCGGCAAGTGTCGACGCAGCGGGATTTACTATGATGAATTATCGGTGCGATGGTGTACGCTAGGCACGTCTAACGCACCGGATCGACGCGGCGAGACCGTCTTGACGCGGCCAGACCGTCCAGCCCAGAGAGCAACCCAGCCCGGTTGCCGACAAAGAAGAGACCCCCAGACAGAGGACAACCCCGGCCAGGGGGGGGAGGGGGCCGGGGTTGTCGCGTTTCAGCCCCGGGGGGTCGGGCTGAAAGGCGCCGGTTCAATAAAGAACCGGGTAGCACCGACTATACACACTCGAACGCCAGGTGAGAATACTGATTGCAGCATTTGCGATAGTTTGCCAAGCGGTCATTCGTCCCAAACGACCGTCGTGATGCGCGAGGCCTGGACCTGCGAGTACGTCGATTCGCCCCTCCGCTGGGCGGGTGACGTTAAAGATGTTTAACCGAATCGGCACGGGTGATGTGTGGGTCGGATGACCGGCGGGCATCTTTCGGCTTGATCCTGATCATCCGGATTCTCGCCCCGGAACCCGTCCGTCGAGCTCGCTTGCGGGAGTTTCCAGAGCGGCTCGCCAAGGGGCTTGATGTGACGCCGATCACGGTGTAGAACGTAAATCACGGAAAACTCGTCGAGCAAAGTCCGATCCGGAAGAGAAGGACCGAACCCCCCGGCGAGCACTCCCAGCACGGGCGGCAAGCACCCACGCGGAGCACGCCGCATGAGGCACAAGTGTTGTGCGCCTGCGACATCGCGGCTTCGAGCAACAACTCCGACAACTGCAGCGCCACGCCTGGCCCGAGAGTTCGTCCGGCACCGACATCGACGGATGCCGTGAGCGGGCCAGAGAGCAAGGGCAGCGCGACGGAGGAGACCTGTTCTCGCAGAACGTGATCCCTCGCCGAGGCGGTGACCACAACCCACCGCAGCACGCTTGGTAACTTGGGTCCGTGCTACGCGGGCGGCAACCTGTCGAGAGACAGGTGGGCCGCCCGCAGTGCTGTCTGGGGCGCAGGCTGTCTGGGCAAGTCTTCGCCCGCTGGCAGCGTCCGGCCCCCCGGCACCAATCAGGCAGCCATCATCCCGCGCGAGCGGCGTCGGCGATCGACCTCGCCTCGGTCGCTCCGGCCACCATCGCCTCGCAGCAGAACACGATCCACGCGCCGAGCGCATCAGGCTGACCGGTGCCGAATCCCGTTGCCAGCGAGTGATATTCGTCGACCTTCTTGAACCAGGTCACCTCGGGTACGCCGAGGTTGTGCGGATCGAGGCCACTCGACGTCGACGTCAGGCGCGACGCCGCGCGGGCGACGACACCGCTGGCGCTTCCGAAGGCGTCGAGTGTCAGCAGTTCGCCGTGCACCACCGCGGCCAACACCGGTGCAGGCACCGACGTCGCACCGGTGATCAACTGGCCGAGGAGTTCGAGTCGCGTCGCGACGTCGGCTCCCGGTCGCGGGCGGCCGAGCAGGTCGGGGTCGTCGACGAGGTCGGCGGCGGCCAGCATATGCAACCGCGCGAACGCCTGCGCGGGCGCGCGTCGATACACCGCCGTCAACGCATCGAGCGAATCACCATCGAGCGCCTGGGCCACCCGCATCGCGCCGGCCAGGATCGGGTCGTCGAAGTCTCCGTCACGCCTCAGCTCGACGCTCCCACCGTCAATCGCCGCAGACGATCGGCCGGCCCGCCACGACGCCTCGGTCGCGGTGTTGTTCCAACCACGCAGATTGGCCGGATGCCGGTGCACAGCGCCGAGCGCGTCGCGCGCACGGTCGGCGGCCTCGCGCACGCCGGGCAACTCCGTAAGCGGCGCAAGTGGGTCGGTAGTCACAGTTCGCCACGGTAATCGATTCCTGCGCTGCCAGATTCTGTGCCCCGCGGGCGCTCACCCAACGAACGCCCGGTCGGAGCCATGCAACCGTGACATCGTCGGTCTATGTCCGTCCTCACGCAGCACCCACAGATCACCACCGTCGACGCCGAGCAGCTGGCGCTGATCCGCGCGACCGTACCCTCTGACGCGCTACGCGGCTTCTACGACGACGCGTTCCGCAGACTGCCTGGGGCGATCGCGTCGTCGGGCCTGGCGATCACCGGACCGCCACGTGGGCTGACATTCGGACTCCCTACCGACGCCATCGACGTCGGTGTGGGCTTCCCCGTCGACGGAGTCGTCGAAGCGACCGATGACGTGACGCCGTTCCGAACCCCGGGAGGTCGCGCGGTCACCTACGACCACCGCGGCAACTACGACCATCTGTCCGACGTCTACGCGGAGTTGTTCGCGTGGATTGCCGATCACTCCCTGGTTCGCGGGGATGTCGTGTGGGAGATCTATCTGACTCAGCCGACTCCCGACGCCGATCCAGAGGACATGATCACCCAGATCTTTGTCCCGGTGACAGACGCGGTGTGAACCGTTCGTCGCGCACCATCGACAGCTCGGCGCGCGAGCTCTGCCGCCAGTCCCCCGGCGCCTGCAACGCCACCCCAACGTGACTACCCTCACAATGAGACCCCGGCACGCCCCACCTCACCGTGGGTGGAGTCGCGTGAATGCACACCGAGAGTGAAAGGCCCTGCTCAGAGATGTCCACAGCTGCACACCCCACCGCACAGGTGTATCCGCCGACGCCCGAGTTCGTCGCGCAGGCGAACGGCACCGCCGCGCTCTACGACCATGCCGACGCCGACCGCCTCGAGTTCTGGGCGGAGCAGGGCAGGCGCCTGGACTGGGACACCGATTTCGACCAGGTCCTCGACTGGTCGGATGCACCATTCGCGAAGTGGTTCGTCGGAGGCAAACTCAACGTGGCGGTCAACTGCGTCGACCGCCACGTCGCCGCGGGCAAGGGCGACCGTGTCGCGATCCACTGGGTCGGCGAGCCCGGCGATTCGCGTGACCTCACCTACAGCCAGCTCAAGGACGAGGTGTCCAAGGCGGCCAACTACTTCGCCTCGATCGGCCTGGTCCCCGGCGACCGCGTGGCCATCTACATGCCGATGGTCCCCGAGGCGCTCGTCTCGATGCTCGCGTGCGCACGCCTCGGCCTGACCCACTCGGTGGTGTTCGCCGGGTTCTCCGCAGGCGCGCTGCGCTCCCGCGTCGACGACGCCGAGGCCAAACTCGTCATCACCACCGACGGCCAGTTCCGCCGAGGCAAGCCCGCACCTCTCAAGACCGCCGTCGACGAAGCACTCGGCACCGGCGACGCCGCCGCGAAGTCTGTCGAGAAGGTCCTCGTCGTGCGTCGTACCAATCACGATCCCGATCTGAACTGGGTCGAAGGTCGCGACGTGTGGTGGGAGGACACCGTCGACGAGTCGTCGACTCATCACGAACCGGAAGCCTTCGACTCCGAGCACCCGCTGTTCCTGCTTTACACGTCGGGCACCACCGGTAAGCCCAAGGGCATCGTGCACACTTCGGGCGGTTACCTGACCCAGGCCAGCTACACCTTCCATTACGTCTTCGACCACAAGGAAGGCCGCGACGTCTTCTGGTGCGGCGCCGACATCGGCTGGGTCACCGGCCACTCGTACCTCGTCTACGGGCCGCTCTCCAACGGGGCGACCGAAGTGGTCTACGAGGGCACCCCCAACTCCCCCAACGAGCACCGTCACTTCGAGATCATCGAAAAATACGGTGTCACAACGTATTACATCGCTCCCACGCTGATCCGTACGTTCATGAAGTGGGGCCGCCAGATCCCCGACGCCCATGATCTGAGCTCCATCCGACTGCTCGGCAGCGTCGGCGAACCGATCAACCCCGAGGCGTGGAAGTGGTTCCGCGAGGTCATCGGAGCCAACTCGGCACCCATCGTCGACACCTGGTGGCAGACCGAGACCGGCGCCATCATGATCTCGCCGCTACCCGGCGTCACCGCGACCAAGCCAGGCTCGGCCATGGGACCGCTGCCCGGCATCTCGGCGAAGATCGTCGACGACAACGGCCAGCCTGTCGGCGCGGGCGAGCAGGGCTACCTGGTCCTCGACAAGCCGTGGCCGTCGATGCTTCGCGGCATCTGGGGCGACGACGAGCGCTACCGCGACACATACTGGTCGCGGTTCGCCGAACAGGGTTGGTACTTCGCCGGCGACGGCGCCCGCTACGACGACGACGGGGCACTCTGGGTCCTCGGCCGTGTCGACGACGTCATGAACATCTCCGGCCACCGCATCTCCACCGCGGAGGTCGAATCGGCCCTCGTCGGGCACTCCGGTGTCGCCGAAGCCGCCGTGATCGGAGCTGCCGATGAGACCACCGGGCAGGGCATCGTCGCGTTCGTGATCCTGCGCGAAGGCGTAGCGAACACCGGAGATCAGCTGATCAAGGAGCTCCGCGAGCAGGTGTCGGTGGAGATCTCCCCGATCGCCAAGCCGCGTGAGATCAACGTCGTGCCCGAACTGCCCAAGACCCGATCGGGCAAGATCATGCGACGTCTTCTCAAGGACGTCGCCGAAGGCCGCGAGCTCGGCGACACCTCGACACTGGTCGATCCCTCGGTGTTCGAGGCGATTCGCAGCCGAAAGGGCTGATCCGCACACAGTTGCTCGCCCGTTTTCAGTCATTCGGCGCGGCGCCGGCCGGCAAAAGCCCAGGTCGGCGTCGACGGTCGACGGAAAAATGACTGAAAACGGGCGAGCTGCGTCTGGAGATCTCGTTGTCCCGGCGGCCTTGCTCTTGACCCTGACACGGTGACAGGGTTTTGACTCAGGTCGTGGAGGTGATCACGATGACTCAGACACTCATCGACGCGCTGTCGGCGCCGGATCCGTCGATCCGGCTGCGCGCAGCACTGGCGGCGGGGACCGAACCCGATCCAGCGCTCGTCGACGCACTGGTACACCGCAGCGGCGTTGAATCCGACTTCTTCGTCCGCGACATGCTGACCTGGGCACTCACTCGGACGCCGCACGCAGCGACGGTGCCGCGAGTGGCCGCGGAGTTGGACTCGACGTCGGCGCAGGCGCGCAGCCAGGCATTACACACGCTGTCGAAGATCGGCGATCGCAGTGTCTATCAGCACATCACGGGCCTGCTGCACGATCCAGACGACGAGGTAGCCCGGACAGCGTGGCGGACGGCGGTTGCGCTCGTTGCCGATGACGATGAGGACGTCTCCGATCTCGCAGCCGCCCTGGCCGCCGAACTCGGCCGCGGCGACCGAGAGGTGCAGCGCAGTCTCAGTCGTGCGCTGAGCGCGCTCGGCGAGGCAGCAATCGGCGTTCTAGACTCGGCGAGCACAAGCGGCCACGAGGCAGTGCGCATTCACGCCGACGCGACCCGGCGCCTGATGAACGACCCGGGCGGCGGGTTCGCCGACGCAGTCGAACAAGCAAAGCGCGCACTGACACTGCGTGGTGCACCCGTCCGCATCGACCATGCTGATCGGTGAGGTGTCGCGGCATTCGGGCGTGAGCGTCCGGATGCTGCGGCACTACGACCGGCTGGGGCTGGTGCGACCGGCGACCCGCACCGCGGGCGGGTACCGCGACTACTCCCCCGACGACATCGCGCGGCTGTTCCGCGTCGTCGGACTGCGCGCGCTCGGGGTGTCACTGGCAGGAATCAAGACACTGCTGGACACCCCGGGGACCGCCGAACCCGCAGACCTGGTCGACGAGCTCATCGCGAAGACGCGCCAACGCATCACGCGCGAGACCGCGTTGCTCACGCGCCTGACCCGCATCGCCGACGCCGCGCCGACCGACTGGGAGGACGTGCTGAACTCGGTGAAACTACTCCACGACCTCGACTCCGACTCCCCGGCCCTACGCCAGCGGGCCGCGCTGACCGCACACGGCGGGCGACTCTCGCCGGAGGCGCTCGCGAAAGCCGTTCTGGCCGAGCGCGATACGAATGTCGCCGGCACCCTCGTCTGGGCGCTCGCCGATTTCGCCGATCCCGCTGCGGAGGCCGCACTCGGTGCGGGTCTCCTCTCCCCAGACCCCGAGATCCGACGCCGTGCGGTCTCGGCGATCACGAAGCTGAACACCGACACGTCCGTCGAATTGCTGCGACGCACCGCACTCCGCGACACCGACCGTGCCGTCGCCGATGCCGCGTCGCTCGCCCTCGCAACGCGGGGTGACACTGCCATGATCCCGCGGTTGATCAACATGGTCGTCGACGGCAGTCATGACGTCGACGCCGCCGACGCGATCCGCGACCTCGCACACACCTCCGCAACCGCCGACGAGATCGCGACGGAACTCGGCAGGCTCCTCGATGGCGACCACGTCGATCCGCAGGCACGGAGCAGACTCGCCCAGGCACTCGTCGACCTGCCCGGCGAGGTGGCCGTGCACATCCTCGACGCGCAGACCGACGACCGCGATCCCGCGGTGGCCGCACTCGCCACGCTGCGACAACACCGCTCATGACCGGGTCGACCCGCCGCCACGCCACGTCGACGCGGCGGCGGGCACAACCGCGAAGACCCGCGCATGGCAACATATGGCAGGAGAACGCCAAAGACGGAGGATGCTGTGAGTGGAAACGAGTCCGGCCAGTCCGACTACCGCAACGCAGGGGGCAAGACACCGTCGATTCCGTTGAGCGACGCCGACCGCGATTCGTCCGGCGAAGCCAGCGTCGGAAGCCTGGTCAAGAACGCCACCGCGAGTGTCTCGACGCTGTTCCGGTCCGAGGTCGCGCTGGCCAAGGCGGAGCTGGTCGACGACGCGAAGAAAGCGGGGGCGGGCACCGCTCTGCTGATCGTGGCGGGCGTGATGGCTCTGTACGCGAGCTTCTTTTTCTTCTTCTTCCTCGCCGAACTGCTCGACGAGTGGGTCTCGCGCTGGCTCGCGTTCCTGATCGTGTTCGCGATCCTGGTTGTCATCACGCTGATCGCAGCCTTCGTCGGCTACCTCGTGTTCAAACGAGTTCGCGGTCCGAAGAAGACGATCAGCAGCGTCAAGGAAGTGCAGACCGTGCTGCCGGGCCGCCACGACGACGGCCCCGGCTCGTCGCTCGGACACGGCGGCAGTCATCCTGCGATACCGCCCGCACGCGAGGCCTGAGATTTGGCCGCAGCCCCCGACCCGTCCAGTGTCCGGTTCGCCGGGCCCTGGCGTCATCTCGACGTACGTGCCAACGGGGTGCGGTTCCACGCGGTCGAGGCCGACGGCCCGGGCACGTCCTCGGAACATCCAGACCGCCCACTCGCCTTGCTGCTTCACGGTTTCGGTGAGTTCTGGTGGAGTTGGCGCCACCAACTGGCCGACCTGACCGAGGCCGGTTACCGAGCTGTCGCGGTCGATCTGCGCGGCTACGGCGACAGCGACAAACCTCCTCGCGGTTACGACGGTTGGACCCTGGCAGGCGATACCAACGGCCTCGTGCGCGCGCTCGGGCATACATCCGCGACGCTCATCGGCCACGCCGACGGCGGGCTGGCATGCTGGGCGACCGCCACGCTGCACCCACGTGCGGTGCGCGCGATCGCGGTCATCTCCTCACCTCATCCGCGGGTCCTGCGGCGCGACGTGTTGCGAGACGCCGAGCAGCGGTCGTCGTTTCTCGGAAACTTCTTGAGCAACCAGGTGCCGCGCATGGCCGAGCGACGACTGACCCGACACAACGGCGCATTCATCGGCGAATACTTCGCCGAGCGGTCGGGGCTCGCATGGCAGGACACCGACGACTACACCGACACTGTCGACAAGAACCGATCCGCGATCCAGATTCCCGGCGCCGCACACTGCAGCCTGGAGTACCAGCGCTGGGTGTTCCGGTCGCAATTTCGACCCGACGGCGTCCGCTTCATGGACCTCATGGAGAAGCGGCTGTCCATCCCGGTCCTCGCGGTGCGCGGCGTCGACGATCCCTACATCACCGACGAATCAGTCGGTGCCGGTGCCGAATGGGCCTCGGACTTCGACTATCGCCCCATCCCCGGCAGCGGTCACTTCGCCCACCAGGAGCGGCCGAGTGAGGTCAGCATGCTGCTCGGCGACCTCCTCGCCGGCACCGGCCGCGACGACTAGCGCACGCTCGACGTCCCGCGGCGCACAGTCGGCAGGCTCGATCGCAAACCCCTCGCCGACCGTGCGCTTCCTACGGCCGAGTGTGCGTCAGGAGTGCACGCACTCGCCCGTGCTCACGCGCGCGGTGCGGCGTTCGGAGGCGTCGAGGTCGGACTTCACCTGCTTGGCGGTGAGCACGAAGCCGGTGTTGTCCGCGGTGTCCTCGGCGGCGCCGAACACGACGCCGAGCACGTCGCCGTCCGGAGTGATCATCGGCCCGCCGGAGTTGCCCTGGCGGATGGTGCCACGCACCGTGTACACCTCGCGCAGCACCTGGTTGGTGCGGTAGATGTCGGGTCCCGACAGGTTGATCGTCTCGCGCACCCGCACCGCGGTCGACGTGAACGGACCGGCCTCGGGATAGCCGAGCACGATCGCGTCGGCTCCCGGCTTCGCCGACGAGTCGTCGAATTGCAGTGCCTTGGCGCTCAATCCGGGGACGTCGAGGACCGCGATGTCGGTGCGGCTGTCGAAGAGCACCACCTTGGCGGCGAGCGAGTCGCCGCCCTCGGTCTGCACCGTCAATCGGCGGGTTCCGGCGACGACGTGCGCGTTGGTCATGACCCGCTCGGGCGACACGACGAATCCGCTGCCCTCCAACGCCTGCTGGCAGCTCGGGGCAACACCCTCGATCTTCACCACGCTCTGCTGTACTCGCGACACCACCGCGGAATTCTCCAGCGACGTGTCGGGTGGGTCGACGTTCGCGACAGGAGTCTGCACGAAGGGGCCGATCACCTCGGGCAGACCCGAATCGTCGAGCATCGGTCCGAGTTCGCGGGTCGGGAAATCGCGCAGCCACGTCGGGGCGACGGAATCGACACCCCGCAGAATCGTGGATCCGCGCACCGCGCTTGCGATTTCGGGCGACGACGCGCGTCCGAGCGGAATCGCCAGCAGCCAGGCCGCGACCAACACCGCGATGACCTGCAGCATCAGCCCGATCACGCTGTCGACGTGCCGCAGCGCCGTCGACCTGATACCACCGCGGGCCGCTCGTCCGAGCACCATGCCCGACGTCTCGCCGATGATGACCAGCACCACGAGCAGCGCAACCCCGACGACGAGCCGCATACTTCGATCGTCGATACGTGAAAGTATGTGGGGCGCAATCAAAATGCCTGCCACCGCGCCCAGAATCACGCCGACGACCGCCAGTCCCGACGCCACCGCGCCCTGCCGCCAGCCACTGAGCGCGGCGAGCAGTGCGAGCACGATGACGATCACGTCAACCCATGTCGATCCGCTCACCGGGCGGCATCCTCGGACGCCTCGGTATCTCCGTCGCCGGAATCAGCCGCGCGACGCAGCGTCGGAAATCCGCTCAGCTGAGGCGATCCCGCGCGGGCGATCGCCTCCTCGAGCGGGCGGACGTCGTCGTGGTTCCACGGGACGTCCCACCCCGACGCATCGCTGATCGCCGCGAGGAGCCCACCGGTGAAACCCCACACCAGAAGTCCGTCGACGAAGAATGCCGGACCGCGATAGGCGCGCGCACCGAGCACCGACCGCTGCACCTGAAAACGGTTCTGCGGTGCCAACATCTCGCGCAGATTCACGCGCACAACGCGCGACGTCTCGCCTGCGTCGACGACGCCGACCGGTCCCGGTTCACGCCAGTGCGCGACAACCGGGGTCACCTCGAAGTTCGAAACGGGTACGGGAAAGCTCGGCAGATTGGCGAGGACGTCGACGCTGCTCGCCTCGAGTCCGGTCTCCTCGGCGGCTTCGCGCAGCGCGGTGCCGACGGGATAGTCGTCGCCCGGATCGAACGAGCCGCCGGGGAAAGCCACCTGCCCGCTGTGCTGGCGCAACGTCGGGGCTCGCTCGGTGAGCAGCACCTGTGCGTCGGCGGGCAGGCCGCCCGGATGGTCGGGGTCGGCATCCCACGAGCCGGAGAACAAGATCAGCACCGACGCCGCGCGGCGGTCGCGACGCAGCATCGACGCCCAGCGCGAGCGGTCGCCACCGCGATCGAGCACGCTGTCGGTCACGGCCGAGACATTGCCGGTGAGCTGCCGCAACCACGGAGGAATCTTCGCTGTGTCGACGAGCTGCCCGACGTGTGGCTCCTGCGACGGCTGTTCGGTGCGCGTCACGTGGCGACACCGGTGGCGTCGCGCACGGCGTCGGCAACCTCGTCGACGCTGCCGAACTCCTTGGGAAGTATTGTGGCAATGGTTCCGTCGGCGCGGAGCAGGATGGTCGACGGGAAGACTCTCGGTGCCCGAAGTGCTGCCGCGACCTTGCCGTCGACGTCGAGGACCGTCGGGAGATGGACGCCGACCTCGCGCAGGAACGTCAACACCGCGAACGGATTACCCGCGCCCTGTTCGGCATGCACGGTGAGCACCGTAACCCGATCGCCCGCGCGCCGCGCGTACTCGGCGAGTACCGGCAGCTCGCGCCGACACGGCAGGCACCACACCGCCCACATATTGATGAGCACGGGCTTTCCTGCAGTTCCGGCCCCGAGGTTGTAGGCGTTGCCGGTTGCCAGACACGGCGCGACGACCCCCGCCAGTGCCGCGCCGGACGATTCCGGCAACCCGGCGTTCGGGCATGGTTCGACGGCGGCGTCGGCGCGGGCCTTGGCGAGCGTGGCGTCGTCGACCTTGGCGTCGGGGACCGCCGCGACACCGGAGTTGTCGGTCGGCGAACCGAGACTGTTCGACGATCCCGAATCGCGCGGCCAGATGGCGACGATCAACGCGACCATGACGACGAAGAAGACCAGCGTCCAGCGCAACGACGTCGGAAAACGGCTGCGTCGACGCTGGGGTGGCGGGTCGTCGTGCGGGCTCGGTGCGTCGGGGCCCGACGTCGTCGCGGATGTGCCCACTACGCGGAGATCCCTGCGAGCTCGAGGATGTGGTCGGTTTCCGGACCCTTC
Organism: Gordonia sp. 852002-51296_SCH5728562-b; assembly: GCF_001665475.1. NCBI lineage: Bacteria > Bacillati > Actinomycetota > Actinomycetes > Mycobacteriales > Gordoniaceae > Gordonia > Gordonia sp. 852002-51296_SCH5728562-b. Next base: position 16,804 of record NZ_LZMI01000011.1, read on the forward strand.
ACGAGCTTTGCCGCCTCGGCTTTGTCCGTCGGACCGAGTCCGACGGACGGACAGTCATGCGCGAGCACACAGACGCCACACGCGGGCTTGCGCGCATGACACACGCGCCTGCCGTGGAAGATCACGCGATGCGAGAGGTTGGTCCACTCCTTGCGCTCGAAGAGCTCTCCGACGGCGTGCTCGATCTTGACCGGATCGGTTTCGGTGGTCCACCCCCATCGCTGTACGAGACGCGAGAAGTGGGTGTCGACGGTGATGCCCGGGATGTCGAAGGCGTTGCCGAGCACGACGTTGGCGGTCTTGCGACCGAATCCGGGTAAGCTGACCAGCTCTTTCAGCGTGTGCGGAACCGTGGAGTCGAAACGTTCGACGAGCGCCTGCCCCAGCCCGATGATCGAGTTGGCCTTGTTCCGGTAGAAGCCCGTCGAGCGGATCATCTCCTCGAGTTCGGTGCGATCGGCCCCCGCGTAGTCGGCGGCGGTGCGGTATTTGGCGAACAGCGCGGGTGTCACCTGGTTCACGCGGACGTCGGTGCACTGCGCCGACAGGATGGTCGCGACGGACAGTTCGAGCGGGTTGGTGAAGTCCAACTCGCAGTACACGTGCGGGAACTCGACCTTGAGTGCACGGTTCATGCGGCGTGCACGGCGAACCAGACCGAGATGGGTTTCTGTCCTGGCTCCCGCAGCCGACTTACGTGCACTCACACGCTTCAGGTTAGCGATCGACTCCGACCAGGTCGGTGGCGACGGCTTGATAACAAGTCAGTGAAGGCGACGATTCCAGTTATGAGCCTCGTCGGCGGTCGGTGTTTACTGATCGGTATGCAAGGACTCGCCGCACTGCTCTTCCCAGCTGTGTTGATGCTTTTCGCACTCGCGATGGAGAAGGTTCAGCACCACACGGACCGGCTCAGCGTCTCCCGCGACAACGTCGAGGAGTTTCTGCAATCAGCTGAGTCCCAGCACGTGGACACGCTGGCCAGGGACGGATTTCCCGCAGCGCTCGACGAGCTGCGCGAGCGTCGCGCGAGCTGAGCGCAACCCCAGACCACCACACGAAACGAACTACGTCGACGTCGTCGACCACTCGACGATCACGCCCTCGCAGGGCGATCCTCATGATCCACACGGCCCCGCCACAACATCAATTCAGCACGCGCAACACGGCCCCAAAGTGGCGCTAGTGACCCATCCAACACATATGCTTCAGGGCGAGAGTAGCGTTGCTGAGTGCGTGTGTCGTTCACGCGGCCGATGAGAAAGGTTCCTTAGGTGGAGGAAGTACTGGCGCGGGCGGGAATTTTCCAGGGTGTGGAGCCCTCCGCTGTCGCGGCGCTGACCAAGCAACTACAGCCCGTGGATTTTCCGCGCGGACACGTGATCTTCCATGAGAGAGAGCCAGGAGACCGCCTCTACATCATCCTGTCGGGCAAGGTGAAGGTCGGACGACGCTCACCCGACGGACGCGAGAACCTGCTGACCATCATGGGACCGTCCGACATGTTCGGCGAGCTCTCCATCTTCGACCCGGGCCCGCGCACGTCGTCGGCCACCACGGTCACCGAGGTCCGTGCCGTGTCGATGGACCGCGACGCGCTGCGCGCCTGGATCAAGGATCGCCCCGAGATCGCCGAGCAGTTGCTGCGCGTGTTGGCCCGACGCCTGCGTCGCACCAACAACAACCTCGCCGACCTGATCTTCACCGACGTCCCCGGACGCGTTGCCAAGCAGCTGCTGCAGCTCGCACAGCGCTTCGGCACCCAGGAGGGCGGCGCACTGCGCGTCACCCACGACCTGACGCAGGAAGAGATCGCCCAGCTCGTCGGCGCATCCCGCGAAACCGTGAACAAGGCGCTCGCCGACTTCGCACAGCGCGGCTGGCTGCGCCTCGAAGGCAAGAGCGTCCTGATCGCCGACTCCGAGCGACTCGCGCGCCGCGCGCGGTAGTTTCCCGTAGCTTGACAGGTCCCGTACGCAATGCAGCGTGCGGGACCTTTTTGCGCACCCAGCTCACCTACGTCACAGATAACGTACGTCTATTGCGACGTACGTTATCGGTGACGTAGAGTTGGCCCATGCGCCCCCTCTTCCCCAACCCTGGCGGTGTAGTCGATCCCGATGACCTCGTCGGTCGTGACGCGGAACTACTCAAGATCAAAGAGGCAATCTCCAGGAGCGGCGGCGCGTACGTCACCGGTGAGCGCCGGATGGGCAAGACTTCGATCCTCAAGAAGCTCCATTCAGAACTGGAACAGGCGGGTCGGGTCGTCATCCGGCTCAGCGCAGAGACCGATCGGATCGACACCTTCACCGAACGACTATTGCAAGAACTCCGCACCCACCGCCTTATCTCACGTGGCATTGCGAAGTGGGAGAAAGAGGTCAGCGGCGAGTTCGCACTCAAGTTTCTCGGCAGTGGGCTCAAACTGTCAGGCAAGGCAAAGAAGGGGCACGACCAGCCAGTCGAGCTCGACCTCATGCAGCTACTCTCCGCCACCTCAGGCCCCAGGGGAGCGGTATTGATCATCGACGAGATCACTGTGCTGTGCAATGCCCTCGGACCCGAAAACGCAACCGCCTTCCTCGGCGACCTTCGCGCCCACAGGCAGGGTGAACGACCGCTTGCCGTCGTCATCTCCGGCTCCATCGGGCTACACCACGCGCTTCCCGACACCCGCGTGATCAACGACCTCTGGCAAGTAAACGTCGGGGCGCTCAGGAGTGAAGAGGCGTCCGAACTCGTCAACCGACTGGTACTCGGGGTCGGCGTCGAGTGGACACACGCGCTGGAGACCGAGATCCTCCAGGCAACGAGCGGCATCCCCTACTACGTCCAAGCTGTCGTACAACAGCTTGCCGACGACCCTGATCGCACCGTGAATGACATCGTCGACTATTGCATCAATGAAAATCTCTGGAACACCGAGCATTACGATTCACGACTTGATGACTACTTCGGTCGCGACGATGCCCGGCTCGCCCGAGCCGTGCTCGACGAATTAGCGATGAACGACGCACTGGATGTCGACTCTCTGACTGCGCCCCTGAGTGCGGTACTCGGCGCTGCCCCTGATCGCGATGATCTCTTGCGAGTGCTCCGCCTGCTCGAGAAGGACCACTACCTGACGCGCGAGTCGATGACCGATCGCATGTCCTCCCAATTACTACAACGCATTTGGCGGACGCACCGGAGGCTGGGATGACTCGATCGCGCCCGCGGCCCTTCACACCGGCACAAGAAGACCCAGCCGTCCTCGACCAACGGACCGTCGGTCGAGATCGCCTTCTGGACACGTTGACGCAACGCCTCAAAACAGCTGCGACCACGCGCTCACGCCCCCACACACTTCTCGTCGGGCCACGCGGTTCGGGAAAATCGCACCTGCTACGAGTGGCATTGCACCGCATGGCACAGGATTCAGAGACCGCCGCTCGATTACTCGTTGCCGAGATAGCCGAGGATGCCACGGGCATCACACGATACGACGACCTGTTGTACGAAATCGGTGTGGCCATCGGCCTACGGCCGGAGCGAAGGAGCAACACCACTGACCTCGAAGGACAGATACTCGACGCAACCGCCGATCGCACGCTCGTGTTGGTGATCGAGAACCTCGACCGCGTGTTCGCGTCGATTTCGACTGCGGGTCAACGCAATCTACGTTCGTGGGTCGAAACATCGGGCCAGATACTGCTTTTCGCGGCAACGCCGTCCCTCTTCGCGGGAGTGCAGGACCGCACGGAGCCGTGGTTTGGCGGGCTCATCACCACTCCACTCGACGGTCTCTCCACAGAGGCCGGGCGCAAGCTGCTCACACGCCTCGCAGTGGACGGGGGCGACACCGCACTCGCAACGTTCCTCGATTCGGACGTGGGCGAAGCTCGCGTCAACGCCGTCGGAGCACTCACCGGCGGTTCTCCGCGCATCTGGATGGTCTTATCGGAATGTCTCACTGTCGACTCCCTTGACCAACTGATCCCTGCAGTCGAGGACCTGGTCGAAGGGCTCGTGCCCTACTACCAGCAGTTGCTCTGGGACCTTGCGCCGAACCAGCAGGCGATCGTGCGCCAACTTGCGGAAGGGGCGGCTGCTGCGCAGAGCGCGAAAGAAATCGCCGACGCAACAGGACTCACCCAGCAGACAGTCAGCAAGGCACTGGAATTGCTCCGGAGCGGTCGATGGGTGTCAGCAGAAAAGGTGCCTGGCGGCGACCAACGCAAGACCTGGTACTCCCTTCGAGAGCCGATGCTGAGGCACCATTTCCAGTGGCGTAGCGGTCGCGGCGAACCTCTGGCGCTCGTCGTCGAGCTACTGCGCGAGTGGTATCAACCCGGAGCACTCCGAACGCAGCTGGCGGGCGCTGCACCCAATTCGCCCGCCGAGCGATACCTGTTGCAATCGCTCAAACCTCAAGTACCGACGTTCGACTTCGGCTACAACGCTCTTAGCCTCGTAGATCTTCTCACCGAAGCTCGGCGGTGGATTGATGGCGAGGACGAGATGTACACCGCCGATTGCGGACGTTACGTCGAACTCTGCGTCCTGATGTATCGCGGCGACGACCTGTTGCCCGCCGAGCACGTCGGTTCTCGGCCGCCGCTGGCAGCCACTGACAGTGCCGTGGCGCACTGCCTCGACTCCGCCGACAGGGAGTCGCTGGTCGGCCTCTTGGCTGCCGCATCCGAAGCGACCACAGGGCCAACCAAAGCCGGGCTGCTGCTGGTTGCGGGAGGCTGGCTACAGAATGTCGATCCTGGTGCAGCCGTTGAGTTGCTGCAGTCCGCATTGGCGGAGACAGGGGGACACGCGCCGCTTGACTTCGCGATCCGTCTCGAGATTGCCGGATGCAGCGGACGCGCATCGGCTCGGCGCGGGCTTGACGAATTGACGTCGATGCTGGACGAAGTCGTGGAAGTGCTGGGAGAAGCCCACCTCATCACCCTCACCACCCGCGGCTTGATCGCCTACTACACCGGCGAAACCGGCCACCCCGACACCGCACTCACCCTCTACCACCAACTCCTCGACGACCACACCCGCATCCTCGGACCCAACCACCCCGACACCCTCACCCTCCGACAGTCAGTCATTGCGATTCTGGTCGACTCCGACGAGCCCGAGCATGCGCTGGACATTGCACTGCGGGAGCCCCCGATCATGCCGGCGCACCTGCTTATCGCGCTGATGCGCCTGCCGTCGGCGCCGAAAGGACTCGACATCCTCTGGCACGCTGGGCATGGCGACGAAGAAGCATACGTGAGGCTTCCAGAAGAGCTGAAAGATGTTGCAGCACAGCTCAAAACCATCGTCGCCGAAGCCGCCTCGGTCACGCCTCCCGCAGGTACTGCAACTGCGCCTTGACCGACATACGGGCGGCAGGCCAGAGCTTCTTGTCGACGTCGGCGTAGACCTTGCGAACCACCTTCATGGGCTTCGCATTCTTCGCCGAGACACCCATGTCGTCGAGCGCGGCCACTATCTGGTCGAGCCGATCCTCACGGTGCTTCTTGTAATACCGCGCCACGGGACCGAGATCGGGATGGTCGGGGCCGTGCGCGGGCAGTAGCGTCGCGCCCTCACCCTCGACGATCAACCGGTTCAACGAGTTCAGGTAGTCACGCAGCGTGCCGTCGCTGGGATCCAGCACGGTGGTGCCACTTCCGAGGATCGTGTCACCGGTGAGAACCGCGCGCTGGTCCTCCCACTCGACGAGAAAGCTCACCGAATCGCCGGTGTGCCCCGGCGTGTGCAGCACCGTGATCTTCAGCCCGGCGACCTCGATGACCTCGCGGTCGGCGAGAGGTGCTGCGCCACGCGAGTGTTCGGCAAGCCGCGCCCGCGTCGGCCCGCCGGTGTGCTTGTGCAGCGCCTTGATCGCGCCGGTGTGGTCCCCGTGCCGATGCGTGATCAGCGTCAACGCGATTCCGGGTTGCTCGGCGATGCGCTTGACATGCTTCTTGTGCTTACGCGGGCCTGGGTCGACGACGACGCACTCGGCACTACCCGGAGCACGCAGCACCCAGGTGTTGGTGCCGTCGAGTTCCATCATTCCGGGGTTGTCGCACAACAGAACCGACGCAAACGGCGTCACCTCGCGCAGCACCCCGTACGCGGGATGCTGCGCGGCAGAGGCGTCGGACGCCGTGGGAGTTTCGGATTCAGCGGCATCGGATGCAGCGGCGGCAGGGGCGTCACGATCGCCTGGACTCGTCATGCACACAGCGTAATGCGGCTCACACCGCCCGAATCCGACCGCCCTCCCCCGGCGCACTCACGCTGCACACCAACCCGTACCGACTACTGGCCGGAACCGTTCTGACTCTGCTCGGCGGCGGGCCCCACCTGCAGCTGGTCCTGCAGGCTGCGCAGCAGACCGGCGCCCTGGGTGATCACGCCGGTCATGATCTCGTTGACCCCCTCGGCGCCGTTGTACACGGTCAGATTGGCCGAACCGAGCCCCTTGGCGACCTCGGCGACGAGGTCGGGCAACTGCTCGATCAACTGCTGGTCGAGCGCGATCCGGTTGTTCTTCGCCGCCGCCTCCGACGAGATCTCGACGGCCTTCGCCTCGGCCTCGGCGAGGATCTGGGTGCGTCGGGCCTCGGCTTCGGCAGGCTTCACGACCTCCGAGATCAGTTGCTGCTCACGGAGATCGGCCTGCGCCTGCGCCAACACCGACTGCTCGCGGATGATCTCCTGATTCACGCGCGCCTCTGCCAACGGACCCGCCTGCGCCGCCTCGGCATTGGCCTTGTCGGTCTCCGACTTGATCTGCGCGCGCTTGATCGACGTCTCACGCTCGTAGTCGGCCTGGTTGCGCAGTGATTCCTGCTGCGCCTTGGCGGCCTCCTGGTCGGCGCGGGCACGCTCGACGGCGGCCTCACGCTGAACCTTGGCGATGTTCGGTGCAGCAAGGGCGTTGATGTACCCCGAATCCATGTCGTCGATCGACTGGATCTGGAAGGAGTCGACGACCAGCCCGATCGACCCCATCTCACGCTTCGACGCCTCGAGCACCTGACGGGCGAGCGTGTCACGCTCACGGATGATCTGCTCGACGGTCATCGAGCCGACGATCGAACGCAAGTGACCTGAAAAGACTTGTCCGGTGAGCTGATTCATCTCGGCCTCCTGCTCGGAGATGAAACGCTGCCCGGCGTTCACGATGGACACGACGTCGCCGCCGACTTTGTGTGCGATCACCGCGCGCACATTCAACTGGATGCCCTGCGTCGTCACACACACCTCGCGTATCGACGCCTCGTGTAACGCCATAGACAAGTAGCGCACCTTGCGGAAGAAGGGCATCACCCATTTGCCGTGTCCGACAACGACAACGAACGGCGCGCCTTCGTCACCGGACTTCTTGCCCGAGATCAACATCGCCTCGTCCGGTTCGGGAACGTGGTAGCCGAGCATGAACACTCCTCTGCGTTGGGTCGGGTACAGCATGCCGTAACCGACGCGACAACCATCCACCGCGTCGTTCCTTTGTCCGACGGCCCCGCACACTGCAGCCCGGGATCACATTGCGGCCCGGCATACGGCAGCGCCTGAAGTACGGCGATACCTCTACACACCATCGGGCGGGGCGATCCACCGTTCGACGTCGACGACGCGCCCGGGCAGCACGCCGATCACGAGGATGTTCTCGCCCTCGTCGATGGCCTCGCGCGCCTGCGCGAGGTACCGCTCGGTACCTCCGGCGATGCGCAACTCGACCTCACCGAGCGAGTCGCCACCTCCGATACCGAGCGTCACGATTCCGATCGCACCGACCATGGCTTCACCCCCGACTTCGATCCGGTGTGCCGACCATATCGAAGCCGAGCTTCGCGACCATCACGACGACCACCACGAGCAGCACCCACCGCACGAACGAGCTCCCTCGCCCCAGCGCCATATGCGACCCGAGTTGGGCGCCTGCGATGTTCCCGACGGCCAGTGCCAGTCCGAGGAGCCACATCACATGGCCCTGCGCCGCGAACACCGCGAGCGCGCCAAGGTTGGTTCCGGTGTTGATGACCTTGGCCATCGCCGAGCTCTCGAGAAAGCTCGTGCCGACGAGCGCTGTGAGCGTGATGATCAGGAACGTGCCGGTACCGGGACCGAGCACGCCGTCGTAAAACGCGATGACAACACCGCAGATCACCAGCCCGAGAATGATGGACCGGCGTGACTTCCCGGTCACGTCGTGGGAGCCGAAACGCGGGTTGAGAGCGACGAACAGACCGACCGCGACCAACAGCACCAGCACAATCGGGGTGAACACGTCGGCGGGCAGCAGACCCGCGACGAGCGCACCCAGAGCCGAGAAGACGACCGCACAGGCGAAGACCGGGGCGAGGCGTCGACCATCCATCGGTACCCGACGCGAGTAGCGCCATGCGGCAGACGACGTCCCGAAGATCGCCATCAGCTTGTTGGTGCCCAGCGCCGTCGCAGGAACCAGACCGGGGTTGGTGATCAGTAGCGCCGGAATCATGATCAGGCCGCCACCGCCGACGACGGCGTCGACCCAACCCGCGGCGACGGCCGCGACGAGGAGGACTACGACGTCGATACTCACCGGGTGGTGGGTATCACGACTCGGGCGTGACCTCGACGATCAGCTCGACCTCGACCGGCGAGGCCAGCGGGAGTTCTGCGACACCGACGGCGGAGCGCGCGTGGACACCGGCTTCTCCGAAGATGTCGGCGAGCAGATCCGACGCCCCGTTGAGTACCTGCGGCTGACCGCAGAAACCCGGTCCCGAGGCGACGAATCCGGTCACTTTCACGATGCGGGTGATCGAGTCGAGTCCGACGAGCGCGTCGATCGCCGACAACGCGTTCAACGTGCATTGTCTGGCGGCGCTGGTCGCCTGGTCGGGCGTGACCGTGCCATCGGCACCCTCGTGGACCTTGCCGCGGAACTCGAGTTTGCCCGACACGAAGGGCAACTGCCCCGACGTGTAGACCAGGTCACCGATGCGCACGGCCGGGACGTAGTTGGCCACCGGCTTGGCGGCGGGAGGCAGGACGATGCCGATCTGCGGAAGTCGCTCACTCCAGCTCATGAATCGCTCCTCAGCCCTTCGGACGCTTGAGATATGCCACGTGCTGTTCGCCGGTCGGGCCGGGCAGCACGCTGACCAGTTCCCATCCGTCGGCACCCCAGGTGTCGAGGATCTGTTTCGTGGCGTGCGTCAGCAGCGGCACCGTCGCGTACTCCCAGGCGGTCACTTCAGTCATGGACCCACCCTAACCCGAGAGACCCAGCATCTAAGGTGAACCTGTGGCCGACAAAACAGCCGACGGGCAGACACTGCCAGGCACCGCCGACGAAGCGGAGAACACCTGGCCCGACAGCGCTTCGCGGGCCCGCCTGCACTTCGTCTCCGGCAAGGGCGGAACGGGTAAGACAACCGTCGCCGCAGCACTGGCGTTGGCGCTGGCCGCCGACGGTAAACGGGTGCTGCTCGTCGAGTGCGAGGGTCGTCAGGGAATTGCGCAGCTCTTCGACATCCCGCCCCTCCCGCCGAACGACACCCGCATCGCCACCGCCGAAGGGGGCGGCGAGGTGTGGGCGCTCGCCATCGACATCGAACACGCCCTGCTCGAATACCTCGACATGTTCTACAACCTGGGGTTCGCAGGGCGCGCGATGAAGCGCATCGGCGCAATCGATTTCGTCACGACGGTCGCGCCCGGCCTCCGGGACGTGCTGCTCACCGGCAAGATCAAAGAGCGCATCATCCATACCGACAAGGCGGGCAACCGCGTGTACGACGCCGTCGTCGTCGACGCCCCGCCGACCGGCCGGATCGGCAACTTCCTCGACGTCACCACCGCGATGGCCGATCTGGCGAAAACCGGACCGATCCGCAATCAGAGCGAGGGCGTCGCCCGGCTGCTGCACTCGGACGAGACCGTCGTCCACCTGGTGACGCTCCTCGAGGCGATGCCGATCCAGGAGACCGTCGAGGCCGTCGACGACCTGCGGTCCAAGAACGTCAACGTCGGCACCCTCATCATCAACAAGGTCAGCCCCGTCTACCTGCCCGCCGACCAGATCGACGCGATCGCCGAGGGAGTCATCGACGCGCCGAGGATCGCCTCGAGTCTCGCCGACGCACAGATGCCGGTCTCCGACACCGACCTCGCGGGTCTGCTCACCGAGAGCATCGAGCACGCGACGCGCCTACAGGCCCAGCAGATCGCCAAGGCCCAGCTCGACGAGGTCGAGGTGCCGACACTCGAGCTACCACTGCTCGACGAGGGCATCGACCTCGGCTCGCTTTATGAATTGGCCAACCTGCTGCAGAAAGCCGGTGCGTGATGCCGCTCGACCTCAAGATGGGCTCGGTCCTCACCGATCCGGAGACCCGCGTCGTAATCTGTTGTGGCGCAGGCGGTGTCGGCAAGACGACGACTGCTGCCGCGATGGCCGTCTACGCCGCGGAGCACGGCCGCAACGTCGCGGTTCTCACCATCGACCCCGCTCGACGGCTCGCACAGTCGCTCGGCATGACCGAGCTGACCAACGACCCTCAGCCGGTCAGCGTCTCACCGCTCACCGCCGACGGCTCCGGTTCACTCGACGCCATGATGCTCGACATGCGGCGCACCTTCGACGACATGGTGCTCGAACATTCGACGCCCGAGCGCGCGGCGGCGATCATGGAGAACTCCTTCTATCAGACGGTCGCGTCGTCGTTCTCCGGCACGCAGGAGTACATGGCGATGGAGAAGCTCGGCAAGCTGCTCGAGCAGGACCGCTGGGACCTCATCGTCGTCGACACCCCGCCGTCGCGGAATGCACTCGACTTCCTCGACGCCCCGCAACGCCTCGGGTCGTTCTTGTCGGGGCGCCTGATGAAGGTGCTCGTCGGCGGCGGGCGCGGCGTCGGGCGCATGGTCACCGGCGCGATGAGCCTCGCGATGCGTGGTGTGTCGACGATCATCGGCGGCGACATGCTGCGCGACGTCGCGACATTCGTACAATCGCTGGATTCGATGTTCGGCGGCTTCCAGGAGCGCGCACTGCGCACCTATGAGCTGCTCAAGCAACCCGGCACCCGGTTTGCGGTGGTTGCGGCGGCCGAGCCCGACGCCCTGCGCGAGGCCGCGTTCTTCGTCGACCGACTCAGCGAGGAGTCGATGCCGTTGGCGGGCTTGATCCTCAACCGCACACATCCCAACCTGACGAGCATCTCCGAAGAGGCCGCCCACGTCGCACTGGAGAGAGTTTCCGACGACCTCACCGAAGGCGTGCTGAGACTGCACGCCGCGCGCGCGGCAGCCGGCAAACGCGAACTGCATCTCCTGCAACGGTTTACCGCGTCGCACCCGACAGTTCCGATCGTCGGCGTTCCGTCGCTGCCGTTCGAGGTCGCCGACCTCGACGCCCTGCACGCCGTCGCGGAAGAGATCACCGGCAGGGGCTGAGTATCTGATGGCGCAACGTCGGCGGGCACGCACGCAGCCGACCCCGACGCTCCGCGGATTCGAAGGGTCCTACGTCGACGTCGCGGGCCATCGCGAATGGCACGAGGTCGCGGGGAGCGGACCGCCCGTCGTCCTGCTGCACGGCGGGTACGGCGGGGCTACGTCGTGGGCGCTCACCGCGCCGGTGTTGGTCGAGGCCGGATTCCGCGTGCACGTCCCCGAACGTCGGGGGCACGCGCGGACGCCCGACGTCGACGGCCCGATCACATATCAGGCGATGGCCGACGACACGATCGCGTATCTCGAGAATCACGTCGAGGGTCCGGCACATCTCGTCGGCTGGAGCGACGGTGCCGCTGTGGCCGTGCTGGCCGCGCGCGAGCGCGCCGAGAAGATCACGCGCATGGTGTTGATCGGCCAGTACTACAACGACGACGGCAAGGTTGCCGACAGCGCGTTGACCGAACTGCTCGATTCCGGGAGTGCGATGGCGGGCCTGCGGTCGCAATACGCGGCACTGTCGCCCGATGGCGCCGACCATTTCACGACGTTCGACGCAAAGATGAAGCACCTGTTCGCCACTGAACCGCAGATAGATCTGGATTCGTTGGCGCCGATCACGACTCCGACGATGGTTCTGCAGGGCGATCACGACGAGGTCACCCTCGAGCACAGTTCGGCGGTCGTGGCCGCGCTCCCGCACGCGCGTCTGGCGGTACTGCCGGGCAGTCACATGGTGCCGGCGGAGCAACCCGACGCACTCAACGCGTTGCTGATCTCGTTCTTGCGCAACGGGTTTCCCCGTTCACCCTGGGGTTGAACCCGGGGCGGGATCAACCGACGGCGAAATCAACCGACAGATACCTCACGGCGTCGACGCTGAGCCGCGAAGAACTCTGCCCACGAGGTCACCTCGGGATGCTGACGCAACAACGCACGACGCTGACGTTCGGTCATGCCACCCCACACACCGAATTCGACGCGGTTGTCGAGGGCGTCGGCTCCACATTCGAGTTGCACCGGGCAGTGACGGCAGATGACTGCGGCCTTACGTTGAGCCGCTCCACGAACGAAGAGCTCGTCGGGGTCCTCACCGCGGCAGCGTGCCCGTGCCACCCACGTCAGTCGAGTTTCGTTGGTCGATACCGCCGATGTCGCCATGAGCCGACCCCTGTCTTTTGTCGTTGCGCGCTGTGCGCGACCCGTGCCCGGCACAACGACCCTGCGTCGTTGCCGGCGAATGCTCGCCTCCAACACCACGTCACCGATTTCTGAGGTGGTCGAACGATTCAGAGATGCTCGTGCCACTTCTCGTCACTGTTGTTATGTGAGTCACATTCTGCACTCAATCTAAGGATCTGTGCATGTGACCGCAACCCCTGAGCCGGAGAAAAATGGCACAACCGTGCAAACTCGCAGGGAAACCGACAAAAGCGTCCCGACAAACCCCCGTCGGATCGGCGCCGAGCGTCGATTCATGCAGACGGAGCGTTCGATCTGAGACCATCGGGCACCTCACCGGCGGGCCAAACGGTTGTCTCAGAAATCACACGTATCCTGTCCGAGTGCCGAAGTCGAAGAAGCTGTGGTCGCTCGCAGGGGCATGCGTGCTGGCCGGCGTGCTCGTAGCCGGATTGCTCTATCCCGTGGCCAGCGGCGTGGGTATCGCGTCGAATCGCGCGGCGTCGGCAGTGGAGAACGTCTCGTCGGAGTTGCTCAGCGGAACACTGCCCGAGGTCACCACGATGACCGACGCGGCGGGGACACCCATCGCACGACTCTTCGATCAGTACAGGTACCAGGTCGGATACAACGACATCTCCCCCGACATGATCCGCGCGATCATCTCGATCGAGGACAGACGCTTCCTCGAGCACGACGGCGTCGACTGGAAGGGCACGATCCGCGCCTTCCTCAAGAACTCGTCGTCGGGCGAGGTCCAGCAGGGCGCGTCGACGCTCGATCAGCAGTACATCAAGAACTACCAACTCCTCGTGCTGGCCCGCACCGAGGCCGACCGCCAGGCCGCCATCGAGACGACCCCCGCCCGCAAGCTGCGTGAGGTGCGCATGGCGCTCACGATGGAGCAGTCGCTGCGCGACGAGGCAAAACGAAAGGGACTCGACGACGCCGCGGCCAAGCAGGAGGCGAAGAAGCAGATCGTCACCCGCTACCTCAATGTCGTGCCCTTCGGCAATAACGCCTACGGCATCGAGGCCGCGGCACAGACATACTTCGGCAAGAGCGCCAAGGATCTGACCGTAGGCGAATCGGCGCTGCTCGCGGGCATGGTGCAGTCGAGTTCCGCGCTCAACCCCTACAGCAATCCCGAAGCGGCGACCGTCCGACGCAACACCGTCCTCGACACGATGATCGCCAACTTCCCCGACCGACGCGTCGAGCTCGAAGCTGCCAAGAAGGCCCCACTCGGAGTCCTTCCCCAGCCGCGGACGCCGGTGCAGGGCTGCATCGGCGCCGACAACAACGGCTTCTTCTGCGACTACGCACTGCAGTTCCTGGCCGAGAACGGCATGTCGCGATCGTCTGTGACCCGCGGCGGCTACATCATCCAGACCACTCTCGAGCCCGAGGTGCAGCGCAACAGCGTGCGGTCCGCACAGGCCAATGTCAGCCCCGACGCCGACGGTGTCGCCGCGGTCATGAGCGTGATCCGGCCGGGCACCAAGTCGCACGACGTTCTGTCGATGGCATCGAGCCGCAACTACGGACTCAATGCCAACGCAATGCAGACCGTGCAGCCACAGCCCTTCTCGCTGGTCGGCGACGGCGCGGGCTCGGTCTTCAAGATCTTCACCGTCGCCGCGGGCCTCGAGAAGGGGTTGCCGGGAAACTCCAACATCCCCGTTCCCGGCAGCATCGCGGTTGAGGGCATGGGCGACAGCGGCGGTGCCTTCGGCTGCCCGGTCAACTATTACTGCGTCAAGAACGACGGTAAGTATCCGGCGTCGATGTCGATCACGCAGGCGCTCGCGCAGTCGCCCAACACGGCGTTCGTGAAGTTGTTGCAGCAGGTCGGCGTGAAGCCCGCGGTCGATATGGCCGTTCGCCTCGGCATGCGTTCATACACGGTGCCCGGCTCGTCGGGTTTCGGCGACAAGAGCATCGCGCAGTACGTCAAGGACGGCAATCTCGGTTCGTTCACCCTCGGCCCCTGGCCGGTCAACGCCATCGAGCTCTCGAACGTGGCCGCGACGCTCGGCTCCGGCGGCATGTGGTGTCCGCCGAACCCGGTCAAGTCGATCAGCAAGATCAAGCGTGACCAGTACGGCAACCCGGTCCTCGACCCCGACGGCAAGCCCGCGACCACTCCGGTCGCGTTCAATCCGCCCGCATGCGAGCGGGTCGTCGAACCCGGTATGGCCAACACGATGGCCAATCTGATGAGCCAGGACGACAGGGGCGGCGGCACGTCCGCGGGCGCAGCAGGCGCAGCGGGCTGGAACCTTCCGGTATCGGGCAAGACCGGTACGACGGAAGCGCACCGCTCGGCGGCGTTCGTCGGATTCACCAACCAGATGGCCGCGGCCACCTACGTGTACTCCGACGGCCCCAACCCGTCGGGTGTGTGTTCCGGACCCGCACGACTGTGCGGCGAGGGCGACATCTACGGCGGCATGGAACCCGCTCGGACGTGGTATTCAGCGCTCACCCCGATCGCGACGAAGTTCGGTCCTGTCAGCCTCCCGCCCGCCGACCCGCGCTACATGAACGGCAACAACAGCGGTCGAATACCGCAGGTCACGGGACTGCCTGCCAGCGACGCGACGTCGCGTCTGCAAGAAGCGGGCTTCAAGGTCAACCAGCTCGAGGTCGACAGCAGCAGGCAGCAGGGCACAGTGGTGTTCACAGCGCCGTCCGACTCTGCGATGCCGGGCAGCACCGTCACGATCTACGTCAGCAACGGCAGAAAGAACGACAGCGGCGACAGCCCGGGCCCGACTCAGACCACAGTCCAGGTGCCCGGCGTCGGCCCGGTGGTGATCCAGCTCCCCGGCTGACACCGAACGGTGAGTTGATCCCGGCTGACGCCGACCGGTGAGCTCATCCGGCTGACGCCGACCGGTGAGCCCGCTGGCGTGAGCTCATCGAAGCGTGCCGTTGAGGTGGTTGGCCTACCATGGTGGCGCGTATCCTGGGTGAATGTCTGATGTCCACACGGATGCCGCATCACGCGTGCGGGCCGCACTCTCGTCTATCGCGTCCTCTTCTGTCGCGTCGTCGTCTATCGGTTCGTTGTCTCCGTCTGGGTTTGTCCGCGAACAATTGTCGTCGCATCGCACCGCGCGTGCCCTCGGCGCGGCGGCGGGCCTCGCCGCGGGCGGGCTCTTCTATTCGACAGTGATCGAGCGCAACGCCTTCACGTTGCGGCACGCCACCATGTCGGTCCTCGAACCGGGCGCCGCGCCACTGCGCGTCCTGCACATCAGCGATCTCCACATGATGCCGAACCAACGTCTCAAGCAGGCGTGGGTATCTGAACTCGAGTCGTTCGAACCCGACCTCGTCGTCAACACCGGCGACAACCTCGCCCACCCCGGCGCGGTACCTGCCGTGATTCAGTCGCTCGGCGGATTGCTCTCGCGCCCAGGGCTTTTCGTGTTCGGTTCCAACGACTACTTCGGGCCGAGCCCCAAGAACCCGCTCAAGTACTTCAAAACCGATCACGAGCGCACCCACGGCACCCCGCTGCCCTGGCAGGATCTGCGTGCGGCGTTCATCGAGCGTGGCTGGCTCGACGCGACGCACTCCGTGCGTGAGCTCGAGGTGTCCGGTGTCCGCGTCGTCGCATCGGGCGTCGACGACCCGCACATCGAGCGCGACCGCTACGACACGATCGCAGGCCGGCCCAACCCGCTCGCGCATCTGCGCCTGGGATTGACGCACTCGCCCGAGCCACGCGTCCTCGACCGCTTCGCTGACGACGGCTACGACCTCGTGATGGCGGGCCACACGCACGGCGGACAGCTCTGCCTGCCCGGCATCGGGGCCATCGTCACCAACTGCCACCTCGACCGTTCCCGCGTCAAGGGACCGTCGAATTGGGGTACGTCGATGAAGTTGCACGTCAGTGCCGGACTCGGCACCTCGCCGTGGGCGCCTGCCCGGTTCTGCTGCCGCCCGGAGGCCAGCCTGCTGACCCTCACTCCGGTCTCGCACGGCGACGCCGAGTTCGACGAAGACCACTCGCTGCCGCAGCTGGCCTCCGAGACGAGCTGACAGCTCGATAAGGACTGACGGCTCGATACCAACAGAAACACGGGAACAGAAGCACGGGATAGCCCCCAGAAACGAGGAGGCCCTGACCTGGATCACTCCGGGTCAGGGCCTGCTACTACTTCTCAACCACAAGAAGCTTTGTCGGATCCGGTTCAACCAGATCCGTTGTCGGGGTGGCGGGATTCGAACCCACGACCTCTTCGTCCCGAACGAAGCGCGCTACCAAGCTGCGCCACACCCCGTGTGCAACCTGCGATAGCTTACCCCCGCGACCGCCCAGCTACTAAATCGCCTGGTCAGAGTGCCGATTGCAGCCAGCGCGAACAGGCGGCCGCGCAGCGCGAATCCAGACGCAGACAACGAGAAGCACGCAGCACAATCCGACCACCCATGGTCACCCAAGGACTCAGAACAACGCATTCTGAGACAAGGTTTGGCATCACTACCACACAAAAAGGACACATCTGTCCCTGTGGTCACTAGTGTCCACACCAGAACAATCACCTCTCGACCAGCGCGACCGATTCATCAGAATCGACAATGCGAAAGGTACGGGCACATGAGTAGTGAGTTCGAGAAGTATGAGGCGAAACAAGGCACCGCATTCGGAATCACCGTCGTGGCCGCTGCACTTCTGTTCGTGGCGGGCATCGTCGGAGTATTCGCGGGAATCTCCGCGATCGCAGGCGATAATCTCTATGTCGCCACTCCCGACTACATCTACAAATTCAATCTCACCACGTGGGGCTGGATTCATCTGATCATCGGCATCATCGCGATCATCGTCGCGGGCGGCCTGGCGGTCGGCTCCGGATGGGCGCGAGTCTCGGCGATCATCATCGCGTCCCTCTCGATCATCGCGCAGTTCCTCTGGCTGCCCTACAACCCGTGGTGGGCGATTCTGATCATCGTCCTCGACATCGTTGTCATCTGGGCCGTGTCCACCTGGGAACCCGACGTCGTCTGACGCTGATCCTCTGACCTACCAATTCACCAGATAGCGGGCGAGCCCTGGGACAAGGACTCGCCCGCTTTCAGTCATTCCCGTTTTCAGTCATTCCCGTTTTCAGTCATTTGGCGCGGCGCCGACCCGCAAAAGCCCAGGTCGGCGTCGACGGTCGGCGAGAAAATGACTGAAAACGGGAGTGCGCGGACCGGGCCGACGGCTTCTTGCGTGTGACAGAACCTGCTTCTCGCGTGACAGACCCGGCTTCTTGCGAGACAAATGCGGTCGCGAACCCATCCGCCGTGTCGTCGGTGTCGAATCCTGCAACGTTCCCAGAACCCCAGAACACCACCCGACCCCAGGAGTCGTCCGATGCACACGCAGCGTCCCGTCCGGATTCTCGTCGTACTCGCCACAGCACTGCTCGCCGCCATGACATCGCTGCTGTCGATGCCCGCACCCGCTCGCGCCGACACCACGCTCCAGCCGGTCAAGAATCTCGACGTCGAGCGCTACCTCGGTACCTGGTGGCAGCAGGCAACCATCCCGGCGTTCTACGGAGTTCGCTGCGCCAAGGACACCAACGCCACATACACACTGATCAATCCGACGACGGTCGGCGTCGACAACAAATGCACCAGCTTCACCGGGCAACCCGACGGCATCAAGGGAAAAGCGACAGTCGTCGACCCGAAGAAGAGCAATGCCGCGCTGGCGGTTTCCTTTCCGGGAATCCCGAACACGATCAACACCGGCTCGTTACCCAATTACGTGATCGCGTGGGTCGCGGATGGCAAGAATCCGAAGGGCCCGTATGAGTACGCCATTGTCGGCGACCCGTACCGGCTGTCGGGTTTCGTGCTGAGCCGACAAAAGGTCGTGAGCAACGAGCAGCTGCACATGCTGCGGCTCAAGACGGAGTCGTTGGGCTTCAACTCGTGCACCTTCCTGATCTCCCCCATCACGGGTGGCCGCTCGGACTACTCGCCGCTCTGCACCGTGTGATCGACCGGCTCGGCGGTGAACTCGGCTCGAGTTCACTGCCGGGCCGATTACCCTGAACGCGTGGACACCGCGCCAAGCCCCACCGCGCTCATCGCCGCCGCGTACCCCATCGCCGACGACCTCCTCTTTCCCGACGCCGCAGAGGTCGACCGCACCGGCGAGGTCCCCGCCACCCACTGGACGGCACTCGCCGACGCCGGGCTGTACGGCATCGCAGCACCGCAAGCAGTAGGCGGGCCGGGGCTCGAGCTCACCCAGGTCATCGAGATCATCGAGGTCCTCACCAGTGGCTGTCTCTCCACGGCCTTCACCTGGCTACAGCATCACGGTGTCGTCATCTCGCTGGCAGGCACCACCAACGACGCCCTGCGGGACGAACTCCTCGACGACGCCGTGTCCGGCCGCGCCCGCGCAGGCGTCGCCTACGCGGGCGCCGTTCCGACACCCCCACGGATGAGTGCGTCGCGGACCGACGGCGGCTGGGTCTTCTCGGGATACGCGCCGTTCGTCAGCGGGTGGGGCCACATCGACCTGCTGCAGATCTCGGCGCGCGACGTCGACTCCGACGACATCGCCGCAATCGTTCCCACACACCCGATGTCGGCAGCCATCACGGTCTCGCCGATGCGACTCACCGCGGGCAACGCATCGCACACCGTCAGCCTGCGCGTGGATTCGCTCCCTGTTCCCGACGCCCTTGTGGTCAGCAGGGTCGCGCTCGACGACTTCTTCGCCACCCAGAACATCGGCATCCGACTCAACGGCGCGCTGCCGTTCGGCATCCTCCGCCGCTGCACAGCGCTGCTCGACCGTGGCGGCGCAACCGCGCAGGCGCGACGACTCCGCGAGCGCGGCAGCGAGATCCGCACCCGTCTCGACACCTCACTCGCCGACGCCGACGCACTGCTCGCCGCGCGCGCCGACGGGGCACAGCTGGCCGTCGACGCCGCCGCGGCGCTGGTGGCGGCAGACGGCGGCCGCGCGCTGGTCGTCGGAAGCGACGCCGACCGCCTCTCCCGCGAGGCGACGTTCACCCTCGTCGCCGCGAGTCGCCCCGAATTGAAAGGCTTACTGCTGCAACGCTTCAGCGGAGAGAACGAGTAATAGTCGACTACTCGGGCCGCACGTAGTCGCGCAGGAACAATGCCTCGGCGATGGCGAGATTCTCGATCTCCGACGGGTCGACGCTCTCGTTGGGCGCGTGGATCAGACACGACGGCTCTTCGACGCCGAGCAGCATGATCTCGGCGTCGGGAAAGGTCTGCTGCAGCACGGTACACAGCGGAATCGATCCACCTTGCCCCTGCATCACCACGTCGCGCCCGTAGGCGGAACTCATCGCGTCGACCAACGCGTCGAAAGCAGGCCCCTCGGTCGATCCGGAGAACGGCGCCCCGACGGCCTCGCGCTCGATCGACATCTTCACATGCCAGGGCGCGACCTCTTCGAGATGCGCGATCAGCGCGTCCTGAGCGACCTTCGCGTCCATGCCGGGCGGCACCCGCAGGTTGATGCGTGCACGTGCACGCGGGGTCACCGCAGCCGACGACCCGACGACCGGCGAACAGTCGATACCGAGCACCGTTGCGGCCGGGCGAGCCCACACCATGTCCGAAATACGGCCGGAGCCAACGACATCCACGCCGTCGAGCACAGTGGCGTCGCGCCGGAAGTTCTCCGCGGGGTAGTCGATGCCGTCGAATTCCTGTGTGGCATCCAGCCCGCGAACAGTGGTGTTGCCGTGCTCGTCACGCAGGCTCGCGAGCATCGAGATCAACGCCGCCAATGCGTCGGGAGCCGCACCACCGAACATGCCCGAATGCATTGCGGATTCCAGTGTTTCGACGCTCACGACCACATTGGCGACACCACGAAGACTCGTCGTCAAGGTCGGTTGTCCCACAGTACAGTTGCCGGAGTCGCAGATGAGAATGGCGTCGGCGTCGAGCAATTCGGGATGTTTCGGCACAAAGTCCTCGATGCCTCCCGAGCCCTGCTCTTCCGACCCTTCGCCGATGATCTTGATGTTCACTCCCGCCTCGCCCGCGAGAGCGCGCAGCGCGGTGAGGTGGACGGCGATGTTGCCCTTGCAATCTGCTGCACCGCGCCCGTACCAGCGGCCGTCGCGTTCGGTGAGTTCCCATGCGGGAGACTTCCACGCGTCGGGATCCATCGGCGGTTGCACGTCGTGGTGAAAGTAGAGCAGCACGGTCGGGGCGCCTGCCGGACCCGGGATGTGCCCGGTCACGGCCGTGCTTCCGTCGGCGGTCACATGCGCTTCGACGTCGCGCACCCCGACCTCGGTGAACGTCGCGATCAGCCACTCGACCATCGCGTCGCAGTCGGGCGGCGGCTCGCCCGCGGGATCGTAGACGGATTTGAAGGCAACCATCTCGGCGAGGTCGCTGCGGGCCTGCGGCATCAGCTCGTGGACTCGAGCACGAATGGGGTCGACAGCCGTGGAATCGGTCATGCTTCGAGTAACTCACATCGCGGGGACCCTGTCACGTCGACGGCGCCGTGCCGCGGTCGGCTTGTGGTCGCGCCCTGGTCACCGCGGCGCGATACTCGTTGGGAGTCATCTTGAACTCGTCACGAAAATGCTTGCGCAGCAATGCTGCTGACGTGAAGCCCGATTTCGCGGCAACGACGTCGAGCGCCGACGAATCGTGTTGGTCGAGCAGTTCACGGACGTAGGCGACCCGTCGTGCCACGATGAGCTCTGCAGGCGACTGTTCCGAATCGACGAAATGTCGGTAGAGCTGTCGCCGACCGATCCCCAGTAGTTCGGCCATCACGTCTGCGGTGAACTCCGGATCGGCGAAGTGCCGCTCGGTTGCCTCCCGTGCGGCAGCGATGACCAGTCGTGTGTTGTCGACGCGGTGAGCGCCGACGTAGCCGATGGTGCTACGAATCAAGCTGATCGCGGCGAGCTCGTCCTCTTCGGACACGGGCCGATTGCGCACCGCGGCGTCGACGGCAAACGCTCGCACAAATCCCGCCGTCGCCAGACCCAACGTCGTCTCCTCGATCGTCGGCAACATGCCGCTGCGCGCGGACGTGAGGCCGTCGTCGATCTTGTGAGCCGGGATCATCAGCATCGCCGATTCGCACACAGCGTCGAACTCGCCCACGAACGGGCTGGCCGTCGTGATCAGTGCCAGTTGGTTCGAGAGGTAGCGTTTCGTCCTCCCGAACTGGCGAAGGCGCAGTGTTCCCGCCAGGCGATGTACCGCGGCAATCACCAGCGGCGGCCCCTCCTGCGCCGCTACGTCGTCAGCTGTACGTTCCGTGTGCCGTGGCGTCGACAATGCGCAGAGCGCGTGCACTACCGACAACGGCCGGTAGAACACCGACGCGACGAACGAGGCCGGCTCCGAGGCGGTGACCCTTCCGAACCCGGCCGAATAGGCCGCGATTCCCGACTCCCCGCGCATCAGCATCGAGCTATCAGGGCGCGCGGCCTTCAGTTCATGTTTCCACGCCTCGACCGCCCTGTCGTCGAGTCGCGTCGACGTAGCCTCAGCCACTCACGCCACCATCGTCGCGAATGAGGCCCGCGATGTCGTCGTTCGCCTGCAGACGACGTCGGAACTCCTGCGGCGTGACGCCGTATCGGGACCGAAACCTGTTGCGCAGCGCGTTGGCCGACGGAAAGCCGGAGAATTGCGCAAGGCGGGCGATGCTGATGTCGGCCTCGCCGCTCAACAGCTCTCGCGCACACTCGAGTCGACGTTCGACGATCATCTCCGCGGGAGATTGTCCCGACGGCGTGAGGTACCGGTAGAGCTGACGCCTGCTCAGATACAGCCGGCGCGCAAGTACATCAACGTCGAAATCGGAATCCCAATAGTTCCGATCGGTCACCTTCGCGCTGCGACCTGCGCGAATAGCGCGTTGTCGGGTGCGAAGCATGCATCCACGTCGCCGCGTAACGAACGCAGGTCGGATTGTCGGATGGCGGTTCGAATCAGATCGACCACGCTCATCTCGGTGTCGGAGTCGATGTGCTTTCCGCGCACGGCGGCTTCCTGTACAAAGGTGACCAAAAACGCCGCAATTGCCGAACCAAGCGTCGACCCCATGACGATAGGAGCAAGCGATTGCTGCCCCGTCTGGAAACCATCTCCCAACAGCTCTGTGGGTACCCAGATCCCTACCGAATCCGAGATGCTGAAGGTTTCCACTTCGAACGGGGAGCGATTGTCGACCATCAGCAGACGATCCGACTGCCTGAAGGAATACGTGTGGGAGCCGTGGCGGATCTGCCCGGATACCGGAAGCTGCTGCGTCGCCACCAGCACGTAGTCCGAGCGGTGACGTTCGATCAATTCGGCGGTGCGTGCCGTCGTACATGGCGTGCGGAGCAGCGCGAATACCGAGGTCACACCCAACGTGCGCCAGAAGATGTGCTGTTGCAATTCCGAGCCGTGCAGCGGCTCCACCGACATAGCCGAGATGAAGTCCGACGCTCCGCTGTCGGCCGAGCAGGCAGGTCGCGGTAGGTTCTTCCCGTCGATCTCGGAGGCGCCGATACGCTGATGCCAGGCGGCAATGAGCTGCGGAGTGAGGCGGTATCTCGCCGCCCCGCGCACATGGCCCGCGTCAGCCTTCTTCGTGCCGGCTGCTTTCCGCGAGCCTTCGAAGATCGTGCTTTCGGACATTGTCACCTAGCTCGAAATCAGTGTCGTGGATCGGAATCCCCGGAGGATCGACCCGATTCTCCCAAACACCGTGCACTTCCGCTCGCGCAATCACGCTTTCACTGAATTGTCGGGGCGCGATTCCGAACTCTGACTTGAACCGATTCCGTAATGTACTGACCGACGCGTACCCCGATCGATGCGCCACTTCTTCCAGAAGCATCGGGTGATCGCCACTGAGCAGCTCGCGGGCGCACCTCAGCCTGCGTTCGTTGATCAACCTCGACGGTGTCGTCCCCGTGTCGTCGAAATGTCGGTAGAGCTGACGTCGACTCATGAACAAATCCTGCGCGATGGAGTCCGGGGAGAAGTCCGGATCGGCATACCGCTCCTCGATCATCTCGCGCGCGCGTTGACGGACGACTGCCGCGCTCGACGACAGGTGTCGCCCGACCTGCCCACTGTGTTGGGTAACGGTGGCGCGCAGGAGTTCGATGACGATACGTTCAGCCTCTGCGTCCACTGGCCGGTTCGCGGTCGCGGCGTCGGCGACGAAGCGTTGGACGAACGCCGCAACCGTGCGAGGGAGAAGGCTGGCCGAGTCACCAGGCAGCACCGCGTCCACAACGCCGAGAGTCTCCTCGCGCACCAGCAGGATCGTCGGGTCCGTGACACTTGTCGTCCACAGGGTGAAGGGCGTGTCAGCCGGGTTCACCGCCATCTGCCCCGGCCGCAGCGCGCCTATCTGGTCGCCGACTCTGACGTGAGTACAGGCGCGCAGACCGTTGACGACGACGACAACCTCGCCCGAGGTTCCACGACCCGCTTCCACACCGCGCGTGAGTCGGTACGGGGTGGCCAGTTGCGCGTACACGCGCAGCATCGACAGTGTCCGCTGATAGCTGAGCGCCTCGAAACCACTCGGGTCCGCTGCGGTCGCAATCGCCCAATCCGAGAACTGCGCCAATCCGTTTCGCCCCGACAGCGTCCGCGGCGCACGCCCGGTGAGCCCGACTCCGAGGCCCCGCTTCCACCGCACGACGACATCCTGGGACAGCGACTGCGCGACGTCCCCGGATCGCATGCCGTTCATCGCCTCACCAGCCATCGCTGACTTCTCTCGCATACTCGAGGGGCGTGATTCCGTACCGCGCCGTGAAACGATTCCGAAGAGTGGCCACGGACGAGAAGCCCGAGGCGTGCGCGATTCCACTGAGACCATAGGAACCGCCGCGCGCGATCAGTTCCCGCGCCCGGTCGAGCCGACGTTGCGCGATCATCTCCGCGGGGGATTCGTCGAATTCGGCGAGGCGCCGGTAGAGCTGACGTCGACTGAGGTGAAGCAGACCCGCGAGCGACTCGGCGTCGAAATCCGGGTTCCGATAGTTGCGATCGATCGCATCGGTCACCCGCCCGCGCAACACGGCTGGGCTGTCGACGGTGTGCGCTTCCCGCGACCTGTGTGGATTGAGGGTGGACCGAAGGAGGTCGATCGCCGCCATCTCGGCGTCGAGGTCGACGTCGGCGCCTCGCACCGCGACGTCGTAGGCAAAATTGCGCAGGAAGACCGCCGTGGCCCGACTCAGCGGCGAATCCTCCATCACGGGATCGGCCTCGGCGAGGTCAGCGTCGTTGACCATGTCGGCGGGCACCCAGACGCTCGCGTACTCGGCGGTCGTCGTGTTGGTGATCGAGAAGGTCTCCGACATCGACAGCGCGGCAAGTGGATTGGAGTAGGTGAATGAGTATTGGCGATCCCTGGAGGTCACAAAACCATCCGTAATGGAGTCGGTTGTACCGAACAGAACGAAGTCAGAGTTGTACTCCGAAATGCACTGCGTTGTCCTGTGCATCGTCGACGGTGTGCGGAGCAGCACGTAGGTGAGGACGAAAGACAGTGGACGCCAGAAGAGGTACTCGTCAAAATCGTCCTCTCCGCCAAGCGGTTCCAGCGCAAACGTCGGCATGTAGTTCTCCGCGTCGCGCGCCCCGCTTCGGTGCAGATGCCGCGATGAGGCGCTGCCGAGTTGCGGCGACGTTCCCACCCGCCGGTACCAGTCGTGCACACGTCCCGTGTCGAATCGCTTCTCCTCGCGCTTACCCATGCGCCTACGACCGTTCAGGAATTCGCCGAGGCAAGACGATCATCGACGAGACGAAGAAGCAGACGGCACCGATGAACGTGCAACTGTTCGCCAGGACGTCGTCGACGGTATTGCCGTTGGGTGTGATGTACGCACCCACTGCACTCACGCCGAAAGCGATGCAGCCCAACAAGTTGATCTGCGCCGACCACCATCCGACATCACCGGGATTCCACGCCTTGCTGGTGTGGTTGTACGCGACGATCACCAGTATCCCGCTGATGAGGAACATCACCGAGCCTGCGGCATCCGGCGACCATACGAGATGCTTCTCCGATGCGATGTTGCGCGCGGACAGGGCGGCCGCAGTGCTGGTGTTGAACATCAGAGTGCCGAAGAATTGTGTAGCTGCCGCAAGCCATTCCGCGCGCACCATCGTTCCCGGCGAGTAGTCGACGGGCACAGTGACCGCGCCGCTACGCAGCAATTGCACCAACGCTGCGGCCGTGAAGAACCACGCGCCGATGAAGTAACAGATGTTCGCATTTGCAGCGCCCATCCATATACCGATCCACGGCGCTGATCCCAACGCGAAGAGCGCGGAACCGATCATGAAACCCCAACACTGCTTGGACAGCGTTGGCGTCAACAGGACGCGATGCCAGTCGGGGGACTCCACAGCGGCAGAGGTCACGACAACTGCTCCTTTCTGTCAGGTACCGAGTTTCGGGCACGTACCGAGACGCACACGCCCTGATCCGTACCTTCTGCCGTCACCACGGCGCTCGGCGGCGGGTGAGCGGGTATCCACTCCCCGCAGCCCGAGAGCCGGAGGTGACAGAGCTCGGCAACGAAACCGATCAGCAGTGGTGCCGATCGACTGCGCCGACGATCAGTGGTGGAAGTGCGAGCCGGTTCCTTCGCGTGGCATCGCCGTCTCGAGCTTGTCGAGGAACGCCACTTCGCTCTCGATGTCGGCGAGCAACGCTGCAGCCAAGTCGTGACTCAGGCCCGCTCGCACCACAATTCGCTGCAGCGTCCAGTGCGCCAGGCCGTCGGCCATCGGATAGGCAGGGACAAGCCAGCCCTTGAGCCTCAAGCGATCAGAGAGGTCGTAGAGCGACCACTTGTCGGTGTACCTCTCCTTGAGTTTCCACGCGAACACCGGGATCGTGTCTCCGTGGCTGACGAGATCGAAGGGTCCCATCCCCGCGATGGCGTGCGAGAGATACAGCGCGACATCGATCGAGCCCTGCTGAATCGCCCGGTAACCTTCGCGCCCCAGTCGCAGGAAGTTGTAGTACTGCAACAGCACCTGGGCACCGGGACGCGAGAAGTTGAGTGCGAGAGTGGGCATGTCACCGCCGAGATAACTGCAGTGGAAGACCATGCTCTCGGGCAGTGCCTCGGTGTCGCGCCAGATGATCCATCCGAGTCCGGGATAGACCAGCCCGTACTTGTGGCCGGAGGACACCACGCGCGGTACGCGGAAGTCCCATTCGAGTTCGGGCTGGCAGAAGGGTGCCACCATTGCACCCGACGCCCCGTCGACGTGAATCTTGACGTCGAGTCCGGTGGATGCCTGGATCTCGTCGAGCTTTTCCGAGATCTGTTTGACCGGTTCGTACAGCCCGTTGTAGGTGACGCCGAGGATGGCGATGACTCCGATGGTGTTCTCGTCGACGTACTTTTCGAGATCGTGGCCATCGAACACGAAGTGTTCTTCGGAGACGGGAACCCAGCGCGGCTCCACCTCGAAGTAGTTGAGGAACTTCTCCCAACACACCTGTACCGCGGTGGACAGCACCAGGTTGGGCTTGTCGATCGGCTTGTTCTCTGCCTTACGTCGATGCTGCCAATGGCGTTTGAGCGCAAGGCCTCCGAGCATCGCGGCTTCGGACGAACCGATGGTCGACGTCCCGATCGATGAATCGACGTCGGGCACATGCCACAGATCGGCGATGGTCCTCCAGCATCGGTCTTCGATCGCGGCGGTCGCCGGATACTCGTCCTTGTCGATCATGTTCTTGTCGTAGGTTTCCGAGTACAGCCTCCGCGCTTCGTCGTCCATCCACGTCGAGACGAACGTCGCCAGGTTCAGCCGGGCGTTGCCGTCGAGCATCGCCTCGTCGTGGACGATCTGATAGGCGGTCTCGGGCAGACTCATCGAGTCCGGGATGGTGAACTTCGGGAACTCGGTCGCCTCTCCCGGTCGCGCGAATACCGGGTTGAGGACGATGTTCTCGGTGGTGTTGGTGGTCGCACGCGCGTTGGTATGTTTGCGTGAGTTGGTCATTGAGATCTCCTCGATTTCGTTGTGCTTGTGGGTCGGGGGGACGTCAGAAGGCGAGGTTCGTAGGCTGTCACTCCTACACTTCGACCGGCGGGTACAGGCGATCCATGTTGTACTGCCTGTTTCTTCGCGCGGCCAATGTCGAGACGGCGAGGAACAGGCATGTCAGGCCGATGACGACAGCCAGTGCGATCCAGAATCGACTGTCGACGCCACCGACGGTGAGTTGTCTCAGGCCGGTGACCGTGTACGTCATCGGGTCTACCCAGTGGATGTATTGGAACGGTTTCGTTGTCGTCGGCACGGGGTAGATACCTCCCGCGGACGTCAACATGATCATCAGGAAGGCCAGTGTGACAACGCGGCCGACAGCCGGGCCGAACAGCGCGTTGAACATCTGGATCATTGCCATGAACATCGCCACCATCAGAAGCATGAAACCGAAGGTGGCCCAAGGGTGTGTTGGACGAAGCCCGATGGCGAACACGACGACCAGATACAAGATCGCGGCCTGCAGGACTCCGACCAGGAAGGTCGGTGCGTAGGAAGCAAGGATCACGCGGAATGAGTTGAGTCCCTGAGCAATCGGTCGCGCCTGCAACGGCGTGAACAGCATCCACGCGATAATGCTGCCGACGAACAGTGCCAACCCGAAGAAGAAGGGTGTGAAGCCGGTGCCGAACGTCTTGGCCTCATTAAGAGTGTTCTCCTCGAGCGAGACAGGCTGCGCAAGCGACTTCGCGAACTGCTCCTTTTGCTTTTCAGACCACTTCGGTATGTCCGAAACGCCGTCGTTGACCTTGCCTGCCAGTTGCTGCGTACCATTCGCCAGTTGCGTAGTGCCACTGGACAATTGGTCCGCACCGTTACTCAGCTCCACGAGACCGGTACTGAGTTGGGTCGCGCCGCTGCTGAGCTCGTTCGCCGCACCCCGCGCAGACATGATGTCGCTCTTGAGCTTTCCACTCTCGAGGAGGGTGAGCGCCTGTCTCACCGGACTCTGCGGATCGCTCATCTGCGCCGAGACCACGGTCGCATCGCTCTTCACCTGTGTCAGTTGATTGTTCGCGTCCGGACCGAGTCCCTGCGTCTTGAGGAAGCTCTGGACCGGACCCAGCGCGCCTGCGAGCGCCCTGATATTGGGATCGGTGCTCTGTGCCAGCTGCGCGACGGTGTTGTCGAGGAGTGTGCTCGCCTGAGATTGGGTCGTAGACGCAGAGGTCAACTGTGCCGACACCGCCTGGGAGTTGGTCCCGAGCCGATCGGCCGCCGCTGTCAGTTCGGCTGTCGAGAGTCCGCTGCCTCCGGCGTTGTTCAGCGCGGCCAGAATCGGATCCGTCGCCGAGGTGACAGCCGAGTCGAGTTCATTCAGTCCCCCGGCGAGTTCTCCTGCTCCGTTCTTCGCGGTGACGAGGTTGGTGGAGAGTTCGTGCGCGCCCTGGTTCGCGGTTTTCATGCCGACATTGAGCTGATTGACTCCTGCCTGCGCTTCTTTGAGCTTGGGGATCAGCTTGCTCACATCGCTGAGTACGATATCGAACGTCTGAGCACGCACCTGCGCGCTCACCTTGTTGACCACCTGTTGGGCCGCGTCCTGCCCCATCACCGTCGACAGGTAGTTGTTGGCATCGTTGTAGGTGAAGATCAAACGCGCCGAACGCGGATTGTCGCCGGTCGGCGACGCGACGGACTCGCTGAAGTCGCTGGGCAGCGTGATGGAGAAGTAGTACTTCCCGTCACGCACGCCCTCTGCCGCGTCCTTTTCCGAAACCTCATGCAGATCAAGCTGTTTCGAGTCGACGAGTCCTTGCGCGACCTGCGCACCGGCGTCGAGCTTTTGTCCCTGCACCGTGGTACCGGCGTCGGCGTTGACCAACGCGACGGGGATCTTGTCGACCGCATTGAACGGATTCCAGAAGGCCCAGAGATAAAGCGCGCCATACATCAGCGGCATGAGGATGATGACGATGAGTGCGAGGCGGGGCATCCGGCCGCGGTAGTAGCGCTTGAAATCGCTACCCGGAGAGAAGGCTGCGAGCATGTCAGACACGGTCCTCGGTCTCGAGTTGCACGAACTCGTTGTCGGTCAAATTGTGAACCTCGATCACGTCTCGCACGTGAGCGTCAGGGAATGTCCCGTTGACATCTGCGGTGATAACCGTCTGTTGCTCACCGAGTGCCGCTAGTCGATCGAGGAGTTTCTGCGCGCTGTCGATTCGGGTCAGCCGATCGATTCCGCCGACGACAAGGAGTGGGGGCTTGCGTATGTTTGCCACCGCAATCCGCAACATAGCGGCGGTGAGCTCAGGGAGTTCCTCCACGTAGTCGTCGATGTCCGGCAGGGAGTAAGGGCCGAAGACGGGTCGGCAGATTCGTTCCATGTCATCTGGCGTTGCACGACCTACCCACTTGTACCACTTTGCCGCCCAACGTATTTGCTCGGTGATAACGTCGCGCACCCGAATGGTCTGTTCGATGCCGTCCACCTCGTCGATCCATGCGACCGCCGAGCGGGAGAATAGGCGTTGGGCATTGTTGACCTTGCCGAACGCGTGCAGCTCTCCCGACGACGGTCGCATACGTCCGGCCAGAGTCAGTAGCAGCGATGTTCGACCGCGCCCACCGGAACCGACGAGCACCGTGACGCCACCTCGCCGAATCGTCACATCGGTCGGGCCGAAGATGTGGCCCCACGACGCGCGTACACCGATTCCGTCGGCCCGCAGCAAGGTCTCGTCATCGACACCCACGGCGTCGCCTCCGCCAGTGGACTTCTGCACCGCAATCGGGGCGGTCACTGGATCACCGTCTGTCATCACCACTCAATTCACTGGCGCGGCAGCGCCGGATTCGAGAATGGGCAGACGATTCTTCACGGCCGAGCCGTTCTTCATGATCAACGAGAAGTTCTTCTCCGGGTCGGAGATGAGCGAGATGTCGGCAATCGGATCCCCGTCGACGACGAGGAGGTCGGCCCAGGCGCCCTCTGCGATGACACCGAGCGGCGCGGAACCGTAGGGATCGCGATTACCCGCCATGGCAAACAGCTCGGCATTGCCCGATGTGAGCATCTTGAGCGCCTGTTGGTTCGGGTAGAACTCGCCGAGGCGCGCGGCCATTTCACTCTGCCGCGGAGCTGATTCGGGTTCGAGCAGGAGGTCGGTTCCCCAGGCGGTCTTCACCCCGTACTTCTTGGCCCACGCATACACATCGGCTGTACCGTTGCAGATTTCGCGATTCTTGCCTGCACGGTCGGCATCGGGATAGCTGTGATCGTGCTCGAAGAACGGCTGCATCGACAACCAGATCTCCTTCTCCGCGATGAGGGCGACCGTCTGCTCGTCGGCGAGATGCCCGTGCTCGATCGAGCGCACACCGGCCTCGATCGCGCGTCGGATTCCCGTGACTGTGTAGACATGCGTCGCGACGTAGGTGCCGTAGTCCTCGGCAGCTTGAACCGCCGCGCGCATCTCTTCCGGTGTGAACTGCAGCGTGTAGAGCGGGTCGTACATCGACGCCGCACCACCGCCAATGGTCAGTTTGATCTGCGAGGCACCCTTGCGGAGTTGTTCACGCACCGCTGTCAGGACACGCGCAACACCATCGGCGACGCGGGTGAAACCGATCGAGTCGGTACGGCTTGGGCCTCCGTCGAACTCGTAAGGGATCTCGTAGACGAAAGCGAAATCGCCGTGACCCGAAGTCTGGGAAATCATCGCCTGACTGGGATAGATTCGCGGCCCCTCGAACTCACCCTTGTCGATGAGGCTCTTCACCGGAGCTGTATCGCCGCCCATATCCCGGACAGTGGTGAAACCGCGGAGCAGCATGCGACGCGCTTCGGCAATCGTGTTGCCGAATAGCAGGCCGGTTGCGCCCATCACGAAATCGAGATAGTTGTTGGCATTTCCCATCAGGTGGACGTGGGCGTCTGTGAGTCCCGGCATCAAAAAGCGTCCACCACCGTTAATGACAGTCGTCGGAGTTCCCGGTGTCTCGCCGACGGGCGAGTCGGAAATGGCACTGATCCGCGATCCCTCGACAACCACATCGGAGTTCTGTCGTACCGAATCGCTGACAGCATCGAATACATTCACATTGCGAATAACTGTCCTCGGTGAGGATTTCTGGCTAGGCATGGGCCAGAGATTAGCGTCGAATTTGTGACGACGTCCATCTGCGTGCCTAGGTGACACAGATCCGAACAAATGCGGGACTTATTACCCTAGCAAGAATTTCGCAGCCATTTGGTAGCGGAATTGAGCGCACGACAAAGCGGCCGAGACTCTACTGAGCCACAGCCGAACGCCCACTGACCCAGCGCGGGCACAGAGGTCTAATTTCCAGTGCTCATTTTCATGCTTAACGTAACCCACTCAGCTTCGAGGAGATCAGGACCCGACGATTCCGACACAAAATGTGAGTCATCGTGTCACGAAAGCAGCGGTCGCGGACTCTGCAACGACCTACTGGAACGACACAAAGAATGGACTTGGCTCCACATTCATCGTCTGCGCAGGAGTGAGCATCGGAGCGTCCTCGGTGTAGAAGTTTTTCCACCCCATCACGACGTTCGGCGGCAGATCGACCAGAATTCGCCGCCATGTGTCCATCTTGACCGAGGGGATCCCGTGTCCGTCGGCATGGATCACGGTTTGCAGCTCCGGTCGCGTCGTCACGATCTGCTGACGGTTCGCGAGCATGTCGGTGTCGAACTCGTGCAGCACGAACAACTTCTGCGGCAACCCATGCTTACGCGTCAGCCCGGCGAGCCAGTCCGACGTCGCGTTGACCTCTGCGGCCCCGACCGAACCGATCTGGGTGAGGTGCACCTGGTCGGGTTTGAGCCGCCATTCGGGGTCGAGCGCGAGTCCGACATGCGGCATCGCCAGTAGATCTGCGTAACGCTTGGCCTGCGTCAAGAAGTTCATCCGTCCGGGCTGCAGGTCCAACGTGACATAGACGCCTGCCCTACCCGCGGCCTCCACCCACGGTCGAATCTGCGCGGGATCGATCATCGAGGTGTACGCGCCGCCGTCGCCCGGCGACGCCGACGCGACGGTCACGATGATCTCGAAGGCGGGCACCACCAGTTCGCGGCTCACCCGTTGGTATTGCGCGGCGATGCCCTTGACCTGCGCGATCGTCGCGGCAAGGTCCTGGCGGCCGAGCGGTCCGAGCGACGGCGCGCCGGGAGAACCGTATAGCGCAACCATGCGTCTTCCGGATGCCACGAGCTGCCCGCCGCCCGGGATCTCCGGCACGGTGACCGCCTCTTCGACGTTGCGGGCAAACGTCGGTGTGTCGCCGAACGCCCGTCCCAGAGCGATCACGGGAACCGTGCCGCGTGCTTCGCGCAGTGCCCGCACCGACTCGCCACTCGCGCGCGGGTCCGGCACTGCGACGTCGACGAGTCGTGTTCCGCCTGCCGCTGCGGTGGCGGCCAGGTCGGGGTCGAGCGGCCCCGCTGCAAAGACGACCGGCCTCGGACCACCGGGGGCCGGGTTGCCACGCAACCGGGTGAGTTCGTCGGCGTGCGCTGTCGAGAATTGCGCTGTGGAGTGAAGGCCGGTGTCGCCGGCGCCGACGACCCACACCGACCGTGTGCCGAGTCGACGCAACTCGGCTTCGACGCCTGCGCTTGTCTCTGGGCGCGCCGCGAAGACCGGGACATGCTTTGTCGCTGCGGTCTCGGAAATCTGTTTCCAGTCCTCGCCGGTCGCGGAGTCGGTGACCACGATGGCGTCACTCGAACTGCGAAATAGATTGCTGCTCAATGAAATTGCGGGAGTGCTCGGCACATCGACAACCTGCGGCCCGATCGCCGGGGTGGCGAAGACCGCGACGTCGGGTATGCGTGGGAGCGTCGACGCGGTGGTCAGGAGCGCAATCACGACGAGTGCCGCCAGGAGAGCGACGGCTCGTCCGCGTGAGACCACCGATGCGTCACTCCCCTCGCGATTGCCTACGACCCGTGCCGACGTGCCTTACCAACGTAACAACCCCGTGCCCGCCCGGACCGCATCCGGTTCGTCACGCGGAGTCGCGGCGGTGCAGCCGCAGCACAGACAGCTCGTCGGCGATACGTTGCGCGTCAGCGTCGGCCGACGGTGTCACCGAGCCGCGCGCCCAGTCGCCGTGTCCGCTGGAGCGATCGAAGCCGAACGGTATGGCAGGCAGCTCGCGGTCCCAGTGCACGCGGATGACGGCGTAGACGACCGGAACCACGAAGACCAGGACGAGAAAGACCAGGAGGAGAGCGTCTGAGAATGTCATGTCAGAAATTATCTGTCCGCTCAAATTCCGCCACCAGTGGCACTAAAGCCAACGTTCGACAATTTTCTGCCATACTAGGTACGTGCTCAACAAGGTGGCAGCGATCCTGCAAGGCAACGTCGCACTCTTTGAATTCGGCGTGCTCAACGAGGTGTTCGGCCTCGATCGCACGGGTTACGGCGGCCCGCCATTCGACTTCCGCATCTGCGCACCAGACCCCTCCCAGCCGCTCAGTATCGGCAACGGCGCGAGCATCGTCGCAACGCATGGACTCGACGCCGCGCGCGACGTCGACCTCGTCGCCATCCCGGGCGGCAGCACGAGTGGCGAGTACCCCGAGGAGGTCCTCGACACCGTGCGCGCGGTCGTCGACAACGGCGGGCGGGTCCTGACAGTGTGCTCGGGCGCATTCGTCGCGGCGGCCGCCGGACTACTCGACGGCCGACGCTGCACCACCCACTGGGCCTACGGCGAGAAGCTCGCGCGCATGTATCCGGCGGCCCGCGTCGACACCGACGTACTGTTCGTCGACGACGGCCCGGTCACCACCAGCGCCGGCACCGCGGCGGGCATCGACGCCGCGCTGCATCTCGTCCGCGAAGAAATCGGGCACGAGGCAGCCAATCTGATCGCGCGACGCATGGTGGTTCCGCCGCATCGCGACGGCGGTCAACGACAGTTCGTCGACACCCCGATCCCCGAGTGCGGCTCAAAGGGCTTCGCCGAGATGCTCGACTGGCTCGTCGAGAACCTCGACCGCGAGGTCCGGGTCGACGAGATGGCCGCCCGCATGCACATGTCGCCGCGGACCTTTGCCAGGCGCTTCGGCGACGAAGTGGGCGTATCCCCGCACAAATGGCTCACCGAACAGCGCGTTGCGCACGCGCGTCGGCTACTGGAGACCACGTCGCTGCCGATGGAACAGATCGCCACGCAGGCGGGATTCGGGTCGGCGACGCTCCTGCGTCACCACTTCGCGTCAGCGGTCGGCGTCTCGCCCGCGACCTACCGTCGACGCTTCGCCGCCCAACAGGCCGGCTAGCTAGGCGTCGTTCTTCGACGCCGTGTCAGTAGTTGACGTCTTTTCGGGAGTCGATGCCTTTTCACGAGTCGATGCCTTTTCAAGAGTTATCGAGGCAGTCTCGGTGACAACCGGGTCGTCAACTGTCGGCGCGTCGTCGTATGACTCGCTGAAGGAGACGCGCGGGGTCGTGGCGACGTGGACCAGCGCGAGTACGCCGTAGACGATCGCGGCGATACCGAAGAGCGCCGCCAGCACCACAGCGCCGATGTGTACCGCGCCGAGCACCACTCCGTCTCCGCGCGATGCGACGGCTCCGACCGCGCTGAGCACAGCAGCGAGAAGGGCCCATGCCGCGCCGCGTAGACGCGGCGTCACGATCGATGAGTAGAACAGCCGCTGATACAGCGTGACCTCGTACTCCTCGACGGCCGCGAGACGGACCGGATCACCGTCGGCGAGCTCACGCAGTTCACGCGCCAAACCCGCGGCGCGAGCCAGTCGATCGGCTTCGCGCTCGCGGGTTCGGACATATGCGATGGTCGCGACCGTGGCTGCAACGAGCCCAAGGCCGACCATGACCCCCAGATCATTCACGCACTAGACGCTACAGCGCGGGCGTCTCATGCAATCTGTGCTTGCCACATCCAGTGGAGTTGTTCCAGTTTGGCGGCGAACGAGATCAGCAGATCCTGGGTGACCGGGTCGGCCTCTTCCGTCTCGTCGATCCGCGTACGCAGACCGGCGATCACAGCCTTGAGGTTCTCGACGATCGACGCGATGACCTCGGTGTCGGACGTCCAACCGTCACCGAATCCGGTGGTGCCCGCCGTCTTGGCGACGGTCTCGGCCCGACCGTCGGGCGAGACGCCGATCGCGGTTGCACGCTCAGCGGCCTGGTCGGTGAACTCGCGACTCACCGTGACCAGCTCGTCGAGCTCGAGGTGGACCGAACGGAAGTTCCGTCCGACCACATTCCAGTGGGCCTGCTTGGCGACCAGGGACAGATCGATCAGATCGACAAGGGTCTGCTGTAGCGCGTTACCGGTGACCGTCTTCTGCTCATCGGTCAGGGTGCTCGTGATCGGAGTGTTCGTCATTGTGTGACTCCTTCTCTCTCGCTGCCGCCGGTAGGCGGACTTGAATGCTGCCGCCGGGTGGGCGGACTTGTGGTTGTACCCGGCGCCGGGCTGTGGCGCCGGGCTCGCAACGGTCGCGTCGGTGTCAGACGCGAACCGTCAGGTTGTGGGCGATGTTGCCCTTTGTCGCCTTGGAGTAGGGGCAGAAGGCATGTGCGCCCTCGGCGAGTTCCTTTGCCTTGGCTTCGTCGACGCCGGGAATGTAGGTCTCGATGTCGGCGACGAGTCCGAACCCGCCGTCAGCCGGGTCCTTGCCGATGCCGATGGTGACGGTGACCGTCGAGTCGTCGGGAACCGGCGAGCCCGCGTTCTTGGAGGTCGCACGCAGTGCGCCGAGGAAACAGGCCGCGTACCCCGCCGAGAAGAGTTCCTCGGGGTTGCTGCCTTCTCCGCTGCCACCGAGTTCCTTCGGTGGGCGCAGGTCCAGATCGATCTGTCCGCTGGCGGATACGACCTCGCCGTCGCGGCCGCCGCCGGTCGCCGTGGACGAAATGGTGTAAGCGGGTTCGATGGCCATGTGTGTTCTCCTCTGTGAATGGACACTGCTGTACAAATGGACACTGCTGTCTAGATGGACACTGCCTGAGATGTGGTACTTCTTTGTCTTACAACAGCTCTCACGATCGTGCTGTTCCGATATCGCAGATGTTCGGCCAAGTTTTCAGTCTCAGAGTCCTGCTCGGACGCCCGATTCGACCTTCTTGCCCAGATCCTCGTCGACGTTTCGCCAGTACTCGAACACTCGCGACAGCACCGGCTCGCTGACACCGCCGAGCACGTGTCCGACGATGTTGTCGACGAGGCGTTCGCGTGCGGCATCGTCGAGCACGTCGCGCACCATCGTGCCCGCCTGCGCCCAATCGCTGTCCTCGGCGTGCTCGATGTAGCCGGCACGCACCGCCGCGCCGTCGAAGGACCAGTGCCCTTCGTCGCCCGCGGCACCCGGATCGGCGTGCGGTCCACCAAATGAATTGGGCGCGTATACCGGAACGTCGGGGGCGGAGAAGTTGTATGCCATCGCGCCCTCCTTGGAGTAGGTATTGACCTCTGCACGTTTCGCCGAATTGACCGGCAGCTGAGCGTAATTCGTCCCGATGCGATAGCGATGCGCGTCCGCATAGGCAAAGACCCTGCCGAGCAACATCTTGTCGGGCGAGAAGCCCACTCCGGGAACCACATTCGACGGCTCGAACGATGCCAGTTCGATCTCGGAGAAGAAGTTCTGCGGGTTGCGGTTCAGCGTCCAGGTGCCGACCTCGATGAGCGAGTAGTCCTGCTGCGACCAGACCTTGGTGAGGTCGAACGGATTGAAGCGGTACTCCTCCGCCTCGTCGACCGGCATGATTTGGACCTTGAGCGTCCAGCTCGGGAACTCGCCGTTCTCGATCGCCTCGTACAGATCCTGGCGGTGATAGTCGGGATCACTGCCTGCCAACGTGTCGGCCTCTGCCTGCGTGAGGAACTCGATGCCCTGGTCGGTCTTGAAGTGGTACTTGACCCAGAAGCGCTCACCGTCGGCATTGACCCACTGGTAGGTGTGCGAGCCGAATCCGTCCATGTGCCGCCACGACTTCGGAATGCCGCGATCGCCCATCAACCAGGTGACCTGATGCGCGGTTTCGGGCCGCAGCGTCCAGAAGTCCCACTGCATGTTGTGATCGCGAAGTCCCGAACCGGGAAGTCGCTTCTGCGAACGGATGAAGTCGGGGAACTTGATCGGATCCTTGATGAAGAAGACCGGCGTGTTGTTGCCGACCAGATCGTAGTTGCCGTCCTCGGTGTAGAACTTGATCGCGAATCCGCGGGGATCGCGCCAGGTATCGGGGCTACCCTGCTCGCCCGCGACCGTCGAAAAGCGTACGAGCGATTCGGTTTTCGCGCCCGGCGCGAACAGCTTGGCCTTGGTGTAGCGCGACACGTCACCCGTGATCACGAGTTCGCCGAACGCCCCGCCGCCCTTGGC
Organism: Gordonia sp. 852002-51296_SCH5728562-b; assembly: GCF_001665475.1. NCBI lineage: Bacteria > Bacillati > Actinomycetota > Actinomycetes > Mycobacteriales > Gordoniaceae > Gordonia > Gordonia sp. 852002-51296_SCH5728562-b. Next base: position 54,845 of record NZ_LZMI01000011.1, read on the forward strand.
GTGCACGATCCGCTCGGGTACGCGCTCGCGGTTGAACTGCGCAAGCTTCTCGATCAGGTAGTGGTCGTGGAGCAGGATCGGACCCTGCGTTCCCGCCGTCAACGACTCGTCGTCGCTTGCGACCGGAATCCCGGTGTTCGTGGTGGTGCGTGGTGTCATCTGCGAATCTCCTTCGTTGTCGGGGCTGTTCGCTTCTGAGGTCGGTTCGCGAGCGACGACGCCATCGTCTCGCTCGCTGCTTCCGCCGCGGCGGGCGGGCCACGGCGGCTGAAAACGCTTTCGTAAAAGGTTGGAATTAAACAGGTTTCGGAGTCGACGGCTTCACGTTCGACGGATTCGAGTTCGACGCGGCTGCACGACAGCGCGGGCACTGCCCCCAGAACGTCACCTCGGCCTCGTCGATCGTGTAGCCGTGGTCATCGTCGGGAACCAGACAGGGAGCCTGTCCGACGACGCAATCGATGTCGACGATCTCGCCACATGTACGACAGACGAGATGGTGGTGATTGTCTGCGGTGCGCGTCTCGTAGCGCACCGCAGATCCTGCAGGTTCAATGCTTCGGAGCAATCCGTTCTCGGTGCACGAGCGCAGTACGTCGTAGACGGTTTGCGTCGACACCGCGCCGAGTTGCTCTCGCACACCACGCGCGACGACGTCGGCCGTCGAGTGCGGGTGCTCAGCCAAGACCTCGAGCACCGCGAGGCGCGGAGCGGTGACCCGCATACCTGCCTCACGCAGTTGCTGCACGAGCGCCTGTCGGTCCTGCATGACTCCAACCATAGTCACATTTCTGGAATAAGTCCATTCTTTGGATAGATTCCAGATAATCCGCACCGACGGTGCCGGTACATGGATTCAGGATCGGCGAAACCGATCCGCACGCAGGCCCCGAATGTCATGCTCGCAGGGTTGTCCGGTGTCCCGTGTTGTCCGGTGTCCCGTGTTGTCCGGTGTCCCGTGTTGTCCAGTGTTTTGGGGGGATTCATGCGCACGCTCGTCGTCAGCACGCTCGCACTGCTCATCGTGGCGGTCGGGATCGTCGTCGCGCCGCAGGCACATGCCGCCGATGCCTTCACCGTCACCACACTGCACTTCGACGTCGCTCACAACTCGGGACCACGCTGCGACGTCGTCGGCGATCTCTATGTTCCGCAGGGTGTTTCACCAAGCAAGCGTGCACCGGCCGTGCTGACGACCAACGGCTTCGGCGGCAGCAAAGACGCCCAGGCCCCGCTGGCGCGTCTGTACGCCTCGCGCGGCTACGTCGTACTCGCCTATTCCGGCCTCGGATTCGGTAGATCGAGTTGTCGGATCACGTTCGACAGCCCGACGCCCGATGGCACAGCGGCGTCGCGACTCGTCAGCTATCTGGGTGGCGTCACCGGCATCGCCTTCCGCGACGCCGCACATACAAAGCCCGCTCCTCAGCTCGACGTCGTCGTGCATGACTCCGTAGACCACCTGGGAACACGGAGATCCGACGATCCTCGCGTCGGCATGATCGGCGGCTCCTATGGCGGCCACATTCAGTTCGCGGCGGCCTCGGTCGATCCGAGAATCGACGCGATCGTACCGATGGTGACCTGGAACGATCTCTCATACTCGTTGTCTCCCAACAACACCGGACAGTCCGTCGGTGTCAGCACCCCGACTCAGGGCGCGGTCAAGATCAACTGGAGCGCGTCTCTCGCCGCTGCGGGACTCATGTCCGGCGTGCAGCACGCATCAGTCGAACCGCAGCGACTGACCGGCTGCCCCGATTTCCCCGCGGCGGTGTGCTCCGCGCTCGTCGGGTCGGTGACGAGCGGAACCGTTGATCGGTCGATCCTCGACGGGTTCCGGCGTGGATCGGTCGCGTCGTTCCTCGACCGCGTCACCATTCCGACCCTCTTGGTGCAGGGCGAGAAGGACACTCTGTTCAATATCCAAGAGGCGCTGGCCACCTACCGTGGTCTCACGGCCAGAGGTGTCCCGGCGGGGATGATCTGGTTCTCCGGCGGACACTCCGGCGAACCCTCCGAGGGCGACCTCTCCTCCACCGCACCCGACCCCGCCACCCAATACGTCACACAGCGAGCCCTGGGATGGCTCGATCACTACCTGAAGGGCATCGGCCCCGGTACCGGTCCGAGGTTCGCCTACTACCGCGACTGGATCGGCTATCGCGGCATCGCCACGCCGGCCTATGCGACGGCAGACAGCGTCGATGTCGGCAGGCCTGCGCAGTTCGCTCTGTCCGACGTGAACGGCCTGGTGCCGTCGGCCACGACGCCCCGACCGGGTACCGCACGCTTCGGCACCGCACCGGCGGGGTTGCCCACCACCCACGACGCACCCGACGCACTCGGACTCGTCAGCCTGCCCGAACGCGACGTCGCGGGCACGTACGCCCAGTGGGATACCGCGCCGCTGCGATCGGCACTCGATGTCGTCGGAACGCCGACGCTACGCCTGCGCGTGTCCGCGCCCCGCGGCGTCGGCGCGCCGCTGCCAGACCAACTCGTCCTTTTCGCCCGAATCGTCGACGTCGATGCCGCCGGATCGGCGACGACCGTCGGCAATCTCGTTGCGCCGGTGCGGATATCGGACCCTCGAGCACCGGTGACGATCACTCTGCCCGCATTCGTGCACCGCTTCGAAACGGGCCACCGACTACGCCTCGTCGTCTCGGGCGGATCGACGAACTACCGCGGCGGGATGCGCCCGATTCCGGTGTCGATCGACGCCGGGGGACATCAGACTCTCCAACTACCGGTCACCTGAGCCTGCACGACACCACGAGACCCGCCACGTTCTCGAGTGGCGCCCTCTGCGTGGCTGTCGTATCGTTGCTCCCACGAGATCACGTGTAGCAACGGGGAAGAGTCCCGATGTTCGCGTCCGCGACGGCCCTTCTCTCGGGTCCCGCGTCGAAAAGCGCACGCGATCTCATTCGTGAAGAGAGAACACACCCATGAGCAACACCACCACTCCGGCTACCGCCTCCACTGACTCGTACGCGATGACCGAACTCCATCGCGAAGCGCAGATGGGCGGTGTGGGCACCGAGACCACCGACCGTGAGGTCCGCCGTATCAGCCTTGCCGACTTCGAGCAGCGTCGCGCCCAGATCGCCGACGAACTCTGGTCCGCCGCAACCGATATCGGCTTCTTCCAGATCGTCGATCACGGCATCGACATGGCAGAGGTCAACCACGCCTTCGAGATGTCGGCCAAGTTCTTCGAGCTACCCCGCGACGTCAAGGAGCAGTTCCCCCTCAAGAAGGGCCAGAACGCCGGGTGGGAGTTCTCCAGCCAGGTCCGCCCGTCGGTCGGCACGCCGGATCAGAAGGAGTCCTACCAGCTCACCCTCCCCCGCATGGACGGTCTGTGGCCCACCGAAGAGGAGCTCGCCGGATTCCGGGCAACGCTCCTCGATTTCGAGCACAAGTGCTGGAAACTCGCGATGGACATTCTCGGCTGCTTCGCGGAGAAGCTCGGATTCGACCGTGAGTTCTTCACTCGCGCACACGATCCCAGCAACGAGACCTACCAGAGCACACTTCGCCTGCTGCACTACTACGCCTTCCCCGACGCCATGCTCGACGAGCCGAACGTCTGGCGCGCAGGCGCTCACACCGACTTCGACGCCTTGACGCTGCTGTTCCAGCGTGCGGGCCAGGGCGGCCTCCAGGTGCTTCCGGGTGCCGAGGCCTCCACTCAGGCGTGGACTCCCGTCGAACCATCCGACGAGGCGATCACCTGCAACATCGGCGACATGTTGATGCGCTGGTCCGACGACACGCTCCCGTCGAACTTCCATCGTGTGCGCGCACCGCGTCGTGGCGAGTACACCGGCCCGCGTTACACCATCGCCTATTTCGCGCAGGCCAATACCGATGCCCTGATCGAGAGCGCCGCGGGCAAGTACCCGGCGATCACCGGCGGCGACTACATCGCTCAGCGCATCGCCGCGAACTTCGCCAAATGAGCGACACTGTGGCCACGGGAGAGCAGTCGAGCTCTGTGTTCTCCGACGTCGCCGTGTACACGGGCGGCATCTGGCTCGAGCATCAGGATGTTCGCGTGGTCGGCGGGGTCGTCGAATCGATCTCACCCCACGCTTCGTCGACAACTGCTGCGGCTGAATCAATTTCGACCGGCGGCTATCTGATCCCCGGTTTCGTCAACACGCACACCCATCTGCAGCAGTCACTGATGCGCGGCATCGCCGAGTGCACACCACTGCTCGAGTGGTTGCTTGCGGTCGGCGAGGAGTCGGTCGCCATCACACCCGAGCGTGCATACACGGCGGCCGTTGCGGCAAGTCTGGAGATGCTGCGGTCGGGCACCACGACCGTCGTCGAGCACATGTGGCCTCACCCGTCCACCGAGGTCCACGGCGCAGTGATCCAGGCTTTGCGCGACACCGGGATTCGCGCGGTTCTCGGCCGCGGCGTCGCCGATCGGCCCGATGCCACGCGCAAGTGGGGATTCGAGCCGCGACTGATGCAGCCGCTCGACGAGGTGCTCGACCATGTCGAGCACCTGCGCGAGCAGACTGCAGAGTCGACGATCAGTGTGGCACTTGCCATTCCGAATCCGCGATCGGTCACCGAGTCGGGGATGGTCACACTGCGCGAGTTCGCTCAGGAACGCGACATGTCGGTGATGATCCACCTACTCGAAACACCTACCGATGATGTGATGTGTCTCGAGCACGCGGGACTCGGCGCGGTCGAGTACCTCGACTCCAACTACTTCCTGTGGAACAGGCTGCTCGCGGTGCACTGCGTCGAACTCGACGATGTCGGACAGTCGATCCTCGCCGAACGCGGAGTTGCGGTGTCGCACAACCCGTTGTCGAATATGCGGCTCGGTAGCGGTATCGCGCCGATCCCCGCGATGCTCGACCGCGGAGTCGACGTCGGACTCGGTGTCGACGGCGCGGCGAGCAATGACACACAGGACATGCTCGAGACGTTCCGTATCGGAGCGTATCTACAACGCGCGGCACACAAGCGCGCCGATCTCATGAGTTTCGAGACGATGCTCGACATCGCTTGTGGCGGAGCGAATGTGGCGCTCGGTCTGCCCGAGGTGATCGGCGGCGTGAGCGTTGGCGCACCCGCCGACCTCACCCTGGTCCGGTTCGACCGCGACTACGCGACGTTGCCGGTCCGCGATCCCGGAGCGTCGCTCCTGACCACCGGGTCACGCTCGATCGTCGACGTCGTGATGGTCGACGGCGACGTGGTGATCGCAGACGGTCGGAGCACTCGCATCGACGAGGCGGAGTTCACCAAAGAGGTTGCGTGCCTGTCCTAGGACATGAAGGTTCTACGTTGCGTGGGGCCTGGAGGTACACTTTTGCACCTCTGGATCCCACGCAACTCGCCGGAGTCAGCTGAAGCGAGACAGCACGCTGTGGACCGCCTGCGTCACGGTGAGCCGGTCGAATGACTGCACGAAGTCGAAGGTGCGCTCGAGGTCGGGACCGTCGTCGTGCTGATCGCGTGCCGAGAGCAACGCGGCGAAGTGAGGCCCGAGTATCGCGACCGTCCACTCGTTGACGAGATCGTCGTCGGCGTCGAGCGGTGCATGCCTGACGTTGCCGTCGACCATGTGTGACAGTCCGACGCCGTAGACACCGGCAAAGCCCGTGACGTCTGCGAGATCGCGCCACCGCTGTGACGTGGTGTCGGTGAAGTGCTGCGCATGCTGGAACGTGCCGACGACGATCATCGCCTGTCCCGCGGCGGCGGCCTGAGCTTCGAGCGCTTTACTCATCTCGACGAGCAGTCGCTTGGTTCCGCGGCGCGGCTCCTGCATGACGGACGCCAGCGCATACGGGGTGTCGGCCGACGACGCGGGGCTCGACCACACCGGCACCTCGGGGAACGGCACCACCTCGTCGGCCGGGAGCTCCGACGGGTTGGCGACAGCCGGGTAGAGCCGTCCGGTCCCGTAGTTCGCACCGATGGTCCTCGCTGCCGAGCGCGACCGCTCGTCGTGGATTCCCTCTGCGACGACGACGGCATTGCTGCGTTCGACGTGCGCGGCGAGCGCATGTGCGACCTCGGCCATGTCGGGTTCGGTGGCAACCGACAGCAGCTCTGGTCCGGTGATGATCACGTCTGGCTCGATGAGCGGGAGCATCGAAATCGCATGCGGGTCAACACCTACGCCGTCGACGCAGATCACCCGTCCACGGCTGCGTGCCTCTCTCACGGCACCCAGTGTCTCGTGCGGGCGGTGCAGGAGCTGCGCGGGCGATACCGAGAAGACCAGGCGCTGCAGGGTTGCCGGTGTCAGCAACGCGTCGAGTTCGTGCTGCGGGATGGAGTCCATGTCGACGGTGACGAGCACCGGGAGGATCTCGGCGAGTTCCGCGGACTGCGGGGAGCCGGCGAACACCATCTTCTGCTTGTCGAGTGGCGCCTTCTGCTCCATCAGGCGTGCGGCTCGGCGCAGTGCCTCCGCTGTGCCCATCGCGCTTCCGGCCAGACCTCGAACCTGCAATTCGACAGCGGCGAGCGCACCGTCCGACAGACGGCGAACCGGCGCGAACTGCATGACCACCTCCATCGACAGATCGTCGGCAGCCAACACCGACGAGTGGTAGGTGGATCGTCGAGAAAGGCGCGCCATCTTCTCAGCTAACCATTCATTTACGTATTAGGCGAAAGTCATCGTCGCCGCCAGCCCCGACACACCCGCCGTGATCTTCTCGTGACCAGGGGTTGCTGTGCGGTGTCAGTACCGCCGCTGCCCTGGTCACCGCGCCAAAGCGGTCCGTAGCGTCAGCAGCAGTTCATCGCGGCGCCGGGTTCGTGACGACATTCGAGTGAGGAGAGACTCATGTCGCAGAGCACGACGACCGCCGATCCAGGTCATGTCCCCGCCACTGTCACCGCGGGCGGAACCGACGAGCCGGCCCCACTGATCGCGGCAGCCAGATCCGGGATCGTCATTCTCACGCTTCTCGCGACGAGCACAACCATCACCTTCGGTTCGCTGTTCTTCGCATAACGGCTCGAGTGGAAGCACGAATAGTGCTGCGCCCGTGTGCCGCCTGCGCCGACCGTCGAGTCCGCAGGCGGTGCACACCACTCTGGGTCGGTTCATGGAGACTCGTGCTGTACTAGCGCCCCTTCACCATCCGCATCGGACGCATCCGCGTCGACTGCGGGAGCCAGCGGTTCACCGACTTCTGCATCGTGCAGAGCGCGGAGATCGCCAGGAGTGCGAACTGAATCCACCCGATGACCGGCAGAGCCGACCACACCTCCGGATAGCGGAACAGTAGGTCGATCCCGATCGGGATACAGAGCAGGTTGACGACGACCGCCGCGAGGTAGAAGTTGCGACAGTTGCGACTGTGATGCGTGGCCGCGGAGACCAGCAGCGCGTACTCGATCGCGAGGAGGACGACGATCATGATCAGCATGAACGGCGGAAAGAAGTTCGCCATCGGGTCGATGCGGTCGGCCGGTGCCGCGTTGCGCGGATCGGCTGCGAGTCCCTCGTGCAGCCGGTCTCTCAGCAGTCCTCTGATCGTCCCCACGTTGACGAAGCCGTAGACGAACGCGACCAGCCCAGCGGCCGCCGCACCCCAGAACGCCACGCGCGCGTGTACGGTCAGCGCGCGCGGCGCCGGACCCGGATCGGTCGGCCGCGACGGGTAGACCACCGCCTCGTCCTTGTCCTTCGACCGACGCTCGATCGCAGCCAGGTCCTCGGCATCGAGCTCGGCCTGCGTCGGGATGCGGTCGGACTCATCGGGGTCGGTCATGGTGACGATTGTCGCACTCTCACCACCGGGCGATCTCGAGCATCCGGGACCCGACGACGGGCGGTCGGGTTCTCAACGCCTCGCGATCTTGAGCATCCGACTCACCGTCGCCTGCCAGAGCGAGCCGTCGGGCGCGATGGTGCCGGTCAGTTCGAGTGGCTCGTCGACGGGTCCGTTGCCGACGTGCAGCGTGCGCACGCGGGCGCCCGTCGCGAAATCGGTGGCGATGTAGTCGATCGGCCCGACCTGCTGGATCGATCCCGGTCGATAGGGCCCGTAGCCGAGGCCGTGGATGAGTCCGTCGGCGCGGGAGAGTCGGGGCAGCGAAGCGAGGCGGTCGCCGTTCTCCCACACCCGGTGGCACTCCCCTGGGGACACGTCGATGCGTGTCGATCCGCCGACGAAGGGCGCGTCGGCAGGCACGCTCGGACCGCTGACCGCCATGGGCGGGTACTGGTAGCCGTAGGTGCTGGGGATGATGAGCGAGTTACCCCAGGCCATCGGCGAGTTCTCGGTGCCCTGTCCGGACCTGCCGAATGCGGGCATGCGGCACACCGTCGAGCCGGTGTTGCTGTCGTAGACGATCAACTGGGGTCGGGAGGCGTTGTCGACGATGGCAACCCATCCATCGCCACCGGGGCCGAAGTAGGTCGGCGTGGTGCCCGACCCCCAGGTCAACTGGCCGGGACGACGTGCGGCACCTCGGTCGTAGGCGCGACGCCACACCACCTCCGGTGTCCCGTCGACGCCTGCGCGCATCTCGTAGAGTGCGTGCGTCGAGATGACCGACACGCCCGACGCTCGCACGGAGAGGCCGTTTCCGAGATCTTCACCCGCGGGCAGATGCGTCGACCGCACACGCCGTGCGGCGTCGACCGTGCCGACGACGCCGTGCGTTGTCACGAACCACACGCGGCCCGCGAAGTCGGGAGCGAGTGCGGTGACAGCGTCGCCTGCGGGGATATGACCTTTCAGGTCAACGCGGTCATCGATGAAGACTTGCCATCCCTGCGTCGAATGCCGATGTGCCACACGCAGAATCGCTCCGGACCCGTCGGCGACGACCACGCGGTCGCGGTCGTCGAGGTATCCGTACACACCACCGAGCAGTCCGCCCTTGGTCAACTGCTTGCGCGCGATGGGCGCGGCGGTCGTCGGGTCGAAGAGCGTCACCGTCGCCACCGCGACCTGCAGCGGCGCGATCCCGACGAACTGGGTGCACAGCGATACCGGCATGCCGTCGTGCCCCACAAACGTTGCGGCGCACGCGCCACCTGGAATCGACTACGCCGCGAGATGCGCCGTCCGACCCGGTCCTGCGAACGGAGTCGAGTTCGACGACCAGAGGTCGCCGTGCATCAGTGACGTTCCTACCGGGCCGAGTCCGGTCGCGGGAGCCGTCGAACCGTGTGTCGGTGGCGCTGCAGACGCAGATCCCCCGACGATTGCACCCGCGAGTATCGCGAAGACGACTGTCGATGCAGCGAGCAGGCGGATGAGGGCAGCACGAAACCCCGAGCGTAGCGATGGCACCGCGTCACTCTGACAGGTAGGCGACGATTGCGCCTGACATTCCCTCACGAGCGTCATCAAGGTTGCCGTAGGTACCCAATGTGTGCTCGGAGATGAGCCCACGCATCGCCCCCGGAATCAGCGCAGCCATCTGGCGGACCTTCCGCGGGTCGAGGTCGAGGTCGGCGAAGGCACGCAGGAACGCCGCGTCCCAGTTCGGCTTCCACGAAGCCAATTCGGCCGCGGTGAGGGGAAATTCGCGTTCCAATTCGACGTGTTCGCGCGGAAGCGCCGCGCGGAGCGTTTCGATGGCCCGCGCCTCCGGCGTCGTGAGTCCGTAGAACATCGCGTCGATCAGAGCGGACACCCTCTCTCGCAGCGTCCCGTCGGGTTTGACGTTGGCCGGAAGGTCGCCGCGTTGGTCCGCGGTGTGACGCAGGACCGCTGCCCACAGACCGTCGATGTCGCCGAACTGGTACTTGACCACACCCCACGTCGCACCGATCTCCCGCGCGATCCGATTACCCGAGACCGCTGTCGGATCACCCGTCGCCAACGCAGCGATTGCCGCACGGATCATGCTGTCCCGCGTGGCCTGACCACGCTTGTTCGCGCGCCGTGGGGTGGTCGTCGCCTCGCTCATGACGATCGAGTCTAGCCACATATCGAGATTTTCACAGAATCCTCTTGCACTCTTTCACAGAGGGTTCTACGGTTCTTTGCATGGCACAGACCCCGCTGTCGATGGAACCGACCGGCTGGTTCCAGGTCGCCTGGTCGCACGAGATCGCGGTCGGCGACGTCCATCGCATGACCTACTTCTCCCGCGACATGGTCGCTTGGCGCTCGGCGTCGGGAAAGATCTCGGTGTTCGACGCCTACTGCGAGCACCTCGGCGCACATCTCGGGTATGGCGGTCGCGTCGAGGGCGAGAACCTGGTCTGCCCATTCCATGGGTGGCAGTGGAACGAGCAGGGTCGCAACGTCTGCATCCCGTACGAGAAGAGACCCAACAGGGGCAGGCGCATTCGCAGTTACCCTGCAGTCGAGCGCAACCATGCGGTGTGGATCTGGTTCGATACGGCCTCTCGCCCACCGTATTTCGAGGTACCCGACATGTTCACCGCATTCGGAGACGACCCATCCGACGCCGACAATTACTACGCACCCATTCCCGGCGGCACGCTGTTCCACGAGCGACTCGAGCTACATCCGCAGTACATCATGGAGAACGGCGTCGACTTCGCGCACTTCAAGTTCGTCCACGAGACGCCGTTCATGCCGGAGTTCACCCGGCACGATTTCGAAGGCCCGGTCTCCTACGTCGACTTCACCATCGCGTTCGAGGAGGGAGCCACCCTCGAATCAGCCTCGAGCGGGGTCTATTCCGTGAACGCGGGGCTCGGATGCTCCGTGACCAAGTCCTGGGGGATGGTCGAGAACCGCACGATGCCTGCGGTCACACCGGTCGACGAATCGACGTGCGACGTGCGGTTCACGGTCTGGATCGGAAAGAAGCCGGGTGAAGAGGACGCCACCGAGTTGACCAAGTACGGCAAGGTGATGAGCGACCTGGTCATCGAGCAGTTCGACCGGGACGTCGAGATCTGGTCACATCAACGCTATTCCGATCCGCCGGCACTGTCTCAGCGAGAGTTCAAGGGCTTCACCGCATTACGCAACTGGGCTATCCAGTTCTACCCCGAGGGCGACTCGACCTACGGACGAGATCCGACCCGCCCGGAAAGCGGCGCCATCGTGCCGCTACACCCGTCGGCCACCGCCGCAACAGCCTGAGCACACCAGCTTCGCGAGCAACGTCCACACGAAAGGTCAGTCCATGAACAGTTCCCGCACGATTCGCGTATTCCAGGTTGCCACAGGCAATCTCGGCACCGAGATGATCGGCCGAATCACCTCCCATCCCGACCTCGAACTCGTCGGTCTGCACTGCTATACGCCCGACAAAATCGGACGCGACGTCGGCGAGATCGTGGGCATCGACGCCATGGGGATCAAGGCCACCGGTTCGGTCGAGGAGATCATCGCAGCACGGCCGGACGTCGTGACATTCCACGGCGTATTCCCCGACGAAGACCTCTACGAAAAGGTGCTCGAAGCAGGCATCAACGTCGTGACCACCGCCGACTGGATCACCGGATATCACCGAGACACCAACTGGCAGCACCCTTCCGGACGCAAGGTCAGCGAGATCATCGAGGCCGCCTGTCAGCGGGGAGGGGCGTCGTTCTATGGCACTGGCATGAACCCGGGGCTGTGTCAGATCCTCGGCATCGTCCACAGCGCCGACGTCGCCGAGATCGAGAACGTCACCGTCACCGAATCGGTCGACGTCTCATGCCATCACTCCGTCGACACCTGGAAGGCCGTCGGATACGGTCTGCCGGTTGATGATCCGTCGATTCCGGAGTCACTCCACAAGTACACCGCGGTCTTCGCCGACTCCGTCTACCTCATGGCCGACGCATTCGGACTCGAGCTCGACGAGGTCAAGTACTCCTACGAGCTCGGCGCATGCACCAAGGACGTCGACCTCGGCTGGTACTTCCTACCCAAGGGATCATTGGGCGCCAACTACATCAAGTATCAGGGCATGGTCGACGGCGCATCGCGGATCGAAACACATCTCGAGTGGCAGATGACACCACACACCGATCCCGCGTGGGATATCAAGGCCTGCTACATCACCCAGATCACAGGCGATCCGAGTATCTACAGCAAGCACATGATCTTCCCAAAGGCCGGAATGGAACTGTCGAAGCCCGAGAACTTCGCCTCGATCGGTATGACCGTGACCGGCCTGCCCGCACTCAACTCGATCCGCTCGGTCGTCGAGGCGAGGCCTGGCATCATCACGAGCAACGACCTACCGCTGAGGGCATTCGCCGGACGATTCGCCGTGTGACATCACATATCGGCTGCACCCGCGATATCGAGCGCAGGCCCGAGCCAGCGTCGAAGATAGACACGCAACTGCTCCGGCGTACGCGGCGGGTCCGAGGGGTACTGCAGAAATGACATCAGGACACGCAGCATGAATTCGGCGAGACCCTCGAGCTTTTCGTCGTCGATTCCCGCCTCGGTCCAGTCGATCGGGAAGCGTCGCAAGACAGACGCGCCGAATTCCATTGCACGAGAGGATGTTACACCACGGCTGAAGAGCTCGTTCTCGCCCACCTGAACGAGAAGTCCGATGTACGGTTCGTCGGGCAGCCGCCCCAACGTGTAGACGATGGCCTCGGCAAGGGCATCGCGCGGTTCGGTGATATCGGCGACGTGATCGGTGAGGCGGTCGAGGAACTGCGTGGCACCTGCTTCACCAACCGCGGTCAGCAAATCGGCGGTCGTCGGGAAGACGCGATAGACGGTCTGCCTGGTGACCTGGAGTTCCGCCGCGACGTCGGCGAGAGTCGCCCTACCCGGACCCGAACGATCGATGCAGCGCATCGCGGCTGCCACGATGCGTTCGCGTGCTTCGTCTTCGGTGCGTGGCAGGTCGCCACCCCAACCTCGGGTTCTCATCGATCAATCGTCGCACGCGGGTATCTCGAATTCGGTCATACACAGAATGACTATTTGTATGCTCGAGTACGTCGGCCACGCAATCCACCCAGCCTGAGGTGCACCAATGCAGACCTGTACCGCCGAGTACATCCGCCTGTCGGAGACGCTGACGGGCGTTCGATGCGACGGCAATGCGTTCGTCACGTTCACCAATCCGGCGAACCTTGCGAACTGGACCCTGCCCGTGATCGAGGCGACGCTCGTCATCGGACTCGTGGCGTGCCTGGTCCACGCCATCCGGTGGTATCGCACCACGCGCGACGCGTCGAATCTCGTGGTGTGGTGCAGCGGGATACTGGCATTGCTGCTGGTCGAACCGATCGCCTACTTTCCGCAGTGGTTCGGTATCGAGGATGAACTCGGACTGACCTTCGCGCACAACATGTTTACGGTGCAGTTCCTCTACGACCGCCTACCGCTCTACATCATCGCGATGTATCCGGTCTACCTGTACGTGGCGTACACGCTCGTCCAGCGGACGGGAGTCTTCAAGCGCTACAACCTCTTCGTGTCCGCAGCCTGCGTGGCGTTCGTCTTTCACTGTCTGTACCAGGTTGTCGACGGCCTTGGGCCACAGCTGAAGTGGTGGGTGTGGAACCAGGAAGTCTCCACGGCACACCCGTCATTCAGCGGTATCCCGCTGCTGAACATGAGTGCGTTCAGCGTCATGCTGCCGTTCGGTATCGCTTTGGTGACGCGCTGGTTGTGCACGGTCCCACACCGCGGCGGTTGGTACATCGTCCGCGATGTCGTCATGACGAGTGTGCTCGTCTGGCCCGTCCTCTTCGTCGGATCGATACCCCCCACCATCCTCGACCTGCTGGGCGGTTCGCTGCTGGTCGGGCGAGCCGTCTCGGCGTGGACCTACGTGGCACTCTTGGCGATCGTCACCGTCGTGGCGTTCTGGGGCGCCTATCGGGCACGCCGCACCGACCCATCCTCCCTCCCGGAACCGCTTGCGCGGGAATGGTTCCCGGTGATCTGCTCCGCGGTGTACCTGATCGTTGCGGCAGTGCTCTGGATCAGCGCGCTCCCCGACTACTTCGACGCTGTCGACGGCGTGGCGCCCAATGGCGGGCGAATCGGACCGCTTCCGTATGCGATCACCGCCTACGTGGCCTCGGTGTTGCTCACGATCGGTTCGTTCGTCGGCGTCCGACGGCTTCGGACACCGGCGAGCACGGAGCGTGCCCGTAGCGACTCGGAGCTGCCTGCACCCGCCGCCTCATGAATCGACCTGCCACATGAGTCAATCTGCGACACAGACAACTACGGCCCCCGCTTTCTGCGGAGGCCGTAGTCATGTGGAGGTTGATTCCGTTCGACTACTCAGCCGTCGAAGTGCGACAGCAAGAAGTTGGTCGCAGGAAGCAGCGTGAACACCATCGGGAGAGCGTGGTTGACCACGAGGCCCGGGAAGATCGGCGGGATTGTGTTGGTGATCATCCGGACGTCGGCTCCCTGTGCACGCCAGTCGCGGTCGAGAGTGGCCACCTGACCGTACGGAATGACGTCGTCGTTGATGCCACCCTCGAGCAGCACCGGCGCGTTGGGTTTGAGCCTGCCGATGCGCTGCTCGTCGACGATCTTCTTGACGTTCGGGTAGCGATTGATCACCGAGGACAACGACTTTCCGTCGCGTGTCCACGAATTCGTGCGTTGGAAGCCGAAACTCAGCCCGGTGTCGGCGATGCACTGCGTCGACAGTCGCTTGAGCACCTGACGTCCGCGGGGCGTCGTCTCCTTGTCGACGACGGTCTTCAGTTCGGGATAGCGGGCCTCGAGACCGTTGATGGCATAACCGATTCCGCCGACGATGAACGTGCCGTCGATCTGGTCGATCACCTTCGACAGATCAGCGGGCGGTGCACCCGCATACGACGCCTTCACGTTCAGCTCGGGGGCGTAGCTCGACGCCAGTTCGGCCGCCGACGCCGACGCCCCACCGCCCTGTGAGTAGCCGGAGAAGCCGACCGGCGCGTTGGCAGGCGCCTTTTCGACCTTCAGCGCCGCACGCGCGGCGTCGAGCATCGCCTGGCCGGACTCGACTCTGTTGACGTAGGTGTGAATGCCTGGGGTGCCCATGCCGATGTAGTCGGTGATCGCCACTCGCACACCATTGATCAGCAACAGGTTCAGTTCGAGCGCGGTGTAGTTCAGCGCGAGGCTCGGCTTGCTCGGATCGATCGCGACGGGCAGGCTCATCAGCTTCGAGCCCGCGCACTGATCACCCTGACCGATGGTTCCCGGGCCGAGGACGACTGTCGGTCGGGGGCCCTTGCCCCGCCACGGCGCGGTGGGTTCGACGACGGTCCCGGTGACCGCTGCGGGAGTTCCATCCTGGTAGCGAGACGTGTACATGATTCGGGTCGCTGTGCCCGGCCACTGGTTCTTGATGCCGGGAATCTGCAGCAACAGCGGACTGGGCTCACTGCGAATGATCGACCCGGGAGACGCCGAGAACTGCGCCGGCGGGGTGTAGAAATCGGCCGCGTGAGCCGGTCCGACCGCCGCCGTCGCGGCACCAAGCGCCAATGCACCCGTCGTGAGCGCAACCGTGGACCGTCGTGCCACACGACCGATCCGCCTACCTGAGATGAATCCCCGAATTCGTGTCATGGACGTAACCTACCGCACAGTAAGTCACTGGTGTGACCGAGGGCGCAACCGCGTCACCGCAAATCACGCAAAGCGCACATTCATCGTTGCGAGGCCGAAGATCTTGCGACCAGCCGACTTCGCCACGATGATCACGACGCCGCTGCGGGTCTCGGGATCGAGCGACTTGATCTTGCCGCTGAACTCGATGTCGCCGCCCTCCGCAGCAGACACGACCGCCACCTGCGACAGACGCACCGCGTACCGCGTCACGGCGCCCGGATCGCCCGACCACGCCGAGACGAAGCCGGCGCCGAGTCCCATCGTCAGCATTCCGTGAGCGATCACGTCGGGAAGGCCGGCGAGCTTGGCGATCGACTCGTCCCAGTGGATCGGATTGCCGTCTCCGGAGACACCTGCGTAGTTGACCAGATCTCCGCGCGAGAGGCGGGCGTGCCGCACCGGCAGCGCGTCGCCGACCGTCAGCGAGTCGAAGTCGAGGCTGCCCGGAGTTCGCTGGGCACCTGCACTCGAAATGACTTGCGCGCCTTCGGGTCGCACTGTCTTCACGTACGCGGCATCCGAATCGTCGGACGACATGACGTTTACGTCGTGCACCATGATGCCGCGGACCGCGTCGTTGATCCCCGGGTCGACGTCGTCAGACGTCACGCCGACGACCGTGGTGTGCATGGTGTGCACCACCTCGCCCGCGGCGTCGGTGAACGTGTTGGTGACGGTGATCAGGTCGCGACCGGCGATACGTCGAATCGACGACAGCTCGACGTCGGTCGTCAGCTCGTCACCGGCGACGATCGGTCGATGCTGCTCGAAGACCTGCTCGGTCTGCACGTAGGTCTCGTAACCGACCACGACCGACTCGAACAGAGCTCGGTTGGCGCCCATCGCCGGGATGGCCGTGAACGTCAGTGGCGCAACAAGTCCCGAGTAGCCGAGTGCATGCGCAGCCTCTTCGTCGCGGTGTGCGACGTGGTGGTCCTGGACCGCGCGCGCATACTCGCGCACCTTCTCGAGACCGACCAGATAGGGCTCATCGATCTTGTAGTAGTGGCCGAGTCTGTCGGCAACCGCCGGGGCATCTGTGGGAGTTGACATCGTGATTCACCAATCGGCGGTTGTCGGTTCGGATCAGGGGTGATGGTGCGGGACGTAGATGGCCGGGCGGTTACCCGACGAGCAGCTCCGCGATCTGAATCGTGTTGAGAGCCGCACCCTTTCGCAGGTTGTCACCCGACACGAACAGCGCCAGCCCTCGACCGTCCGGCACACCGGGATCTTGTCGGATACGACCGACGAGCGAGTTGTCCTTGCCCGCCGCGGCGAGCGGATTCGGAACGTCGGTCAACTCCACTCCCGCTGCGTCGGAGAGGATCTCGTTGGCCTGGGCGGGAGACAGCGGCTGTGCGAACTCGGCATTGATCGACAGCGAGTGTCCGGTGAAAACCGGCACGCGCACACAGGTTCCGCTGACGAGCAGATCCGGAAGTCCGAGAATCTTGCGAGACTCGTTGCGCAGCTTCTGATCTTCGTCGGTCTCACCCGACCCGTCGTCGACAAGCGATCCGGCAAGCGGAAGCACGTTGAACGCGATGGGTGCGACGTACTTGACCGGCGCAGGGAAGTCGATCGCCGAGCCGTCGTAGACAAGCTTCTCGAGGTCGTCGATCGCCGCCCGAGACTCGGTGGCGAGCTCGTCGACGCCTGCGAGCCCACTGCCCGACACCGCCTGATACGACGACACGATCAGTCGTTGCAGCCCAGCCGCGTCGTGTAGCGGCTTGAGGACCGGCATCGCGGCCATCGTGGTGCAGTTCGGATTGGCGACGATGCCCTTGGGCGGGTTCTGCGCCAGCTCGCCGTTGACCTCCGAAACCACCAGCGGCACATCGGGATCCTTGCGCCACGCCGACGAGTTGTCGATGACGGTCACGCCCGCGGCGGCAAACCGCGGTGCCTGCTCACGCGACATGGTGGCACCTGCCGAGAACAACGCGATGTCGAGGCCGCTCGGGTCTGCGGTCGCCGCATCTTCGACGACGATCTCGCCGTCGCCCCAGGGCAGCTTCTTGCCCGCCGACCGCGGCGAGGCGAAGAATCGCACCTCGTCTGCGGGAAAGTTGCGCTGCGCCAACAGGGTTCGCATGACGCCGCCGACCTGTCCGGTGGCTCCGACAACTCCGATACGTACGCCCATCAGTGACATCTCCCGTCGCTTCGCTCGCCCATGTCAGCGCCCCGTTCCTGCGTAGACAACGGCTTCTTCTTCTCCGCCGAGGTCGAAGGCCTCGTGCAGTGCGCGCACGGCGTCGTCGAGTTCGGTGTCGCGGCACAGCACCGAGATACGGATCTCCGACGTCGAGATCAACTCGATGTTGATGCCGACGTTGCTCAGTGCCTCACAGAACGTCGCCGTGACGCCGGGATGGCTCTTCATGCCTGCGCCCACCAGTGAGACCTTGCCGATGTGGTCGTCGTAGAGGACCTCGGTGAAGCCGATCTCCTCCTGCAGCTTGGTGAGCTTCTCGACGCCGAGGGGCCCGAGTTCACGCGGGAGGGTGAAGGTGATGTCGGTCTTGCCCGTCTCGACCTTCGAGATGTTCTGCAGCACCATGTCGATGTTGATCTCGGCGTCGGCGACAGCACGGAACACCTTCGCCGCGTAGCCGGGCTGATCGTCGAGGCCGACGACGGTGATCTTGGCCTCGCTGCGATCGTGTGCGACACCGGTGAGAATCGCTTCTTCCACGGGAATGTCCTCCATCGAGCCGGCAACCAGTGTGCCGGGTTTGGTCGAGTACGACGAGCGCACGTGAACGGGAACGTTGTATCGGCGGGCGTATTCCACACACCGCAGCATCAGGACCTTCGCGCCGCACGCGGCCATCTCGAGCATCTCCTCGAAGGAGACGGTCTCAAGGCGTCGGGCGTCGGGAACGATGCGCGGGTCGGCGGTGTAGACACCGTCGACGTCGGTGTAGATCTCGCACACATCGGCTTCGAGGGCCGCGGCCAGCGCAACGGCCGTCGTATCCGACCCGCCACGGCCGAGCGTCGTGATGTCCTTGGTGTCCTGCGAGACTCCTTGGAAACCTGCGACCAACACGATCTTGCCCTCGTCGAGCGCGCTGCGCACCCGACCGGGCGTGACGTCGATGATCTTGGCCTTGCCGTGGCTGCTGGTGGTGATCACACCCGCCTGCGAGCCGGTGAACGACTGCGCCTGCGCGCCGAGCGAGCTGATGGCCATCGCGACGAGAGCATTGGAGATGCGCTCGCCGGAGGTGAGCAGCATGTCCATCTCACGGGCCGGCGGGGCCGGGTTGACCTGTTGTGCGAGGTCGAGGAGTTCGTCGGTGGTGTCGCCCATCGCGGACACGACCACAACGACGTCGTTCCCCTGCTTCTTGGTCTCCACGATGCGCTCGGCGACCCGGCGGATGCGCTCAGCGCTCGCAACCGATGATCCACCGTATTTCTGCACCACGAGTGCCACGTAGATAACCTCCCGGCAGGGCTCGACGTCGGGTTTTCCGCTTGACTGCCGAGACAACCTTACCGACGATGCTCGCGGGCTCCACGTCGTGGTGGTGGCGGGACGGCTTCCACGTGCTGCAGACCACACGCGTCCCCTAACATCGCTGAGGTGACCAGCGAGACCGAGGTCGGGAAGGCGAGCCGACAACGCCGCTCCCGGAAGATCAGCGCCACACCCGGCGCGACGTCCGCTGATCGAGCCGACGAATCTGCCGCGGGTCCGGTCGGGGTATCCGAGGCCGGGCGGGCCGAGACATCTGGAGGGCGGCCCGGGGCATCGGCCGCGGGGCGGTCTGGGACATCGGCCGCGGGGCGGTCTGGGACATCGGCCGCGGGGCGGTCTGGACCGAAGCAGCGTCGAATCAGCCAGGTCGAGCGGCCGGGAGTCGGCGACGGGCGTGAGGAGGTCGACGCCGCCCCTCGCGCGGCCGTCGAAGACGACTCGCTGCCCTACTGGGTGTCGGCTATCGGGGTGTTCATCGCGATCCGGATCGTCGGATTACTGGTGCTCGGTCGGTTCGCGCAGTTGCGCGACACCAGCGTCGGAAACGCACTGTCGGCGTGGGATGGCAAGTGGATGCTCGCTATTGCAGAGCACGGTTATGGCGACGTACCGTACTCGCTCACCGACGCCCGCGGCCTGCACACCGCCGACACCGCGTACGCCTTCTTCCCCGGCTATCCGTACCTGGTCGGATGGATCGCCAAGCTCCCGTTCGTCACGCCGTTCGGTGCGGCGATCTCGCTCAACGTCGTCCTCGGTTGCCTGACCGCCGTCGGTGCCGCACGACTCGGCGCCGACTGCGTGCGTGCGATGGGCAACCGCTCGCCACTGACCCGTAGGGGGTCGGTCAACCCCGAACGCGTCGGGCTCTACCTGGTCGCGATCTTGGCCGCGACGCCGATGTCGGTCGTGCTCAACATGGCCTACACCGAGGCATTGTTCTGCGCGCTGACCGTGTGGGCGCTCGTCGGAGTGATCGAACGCAACTGGGTCCTCGCAGGAGTCGCTGCTTGCCTCGCGGGGACAGTGCGACCGACCGCCGTCGTCATCATCGGCGTCGTAATGCTGGCTGCGGCGCTGACGCTGGTGCGTGATCAAGAGGCACGATCGTGGCGATCACGACGCGGCAGTGGCGCCTACCTGTGGCTGGCGATCGTGCTGAGTCCACTCGGATACCTCGGCTACCTGGCAGTCGTCTGGGCGCACACCGGCTCGCCGACCGGCTGGTTCCGCGTCCAGACCGAGGGTTGGGACACCCGGATCGACGGCGGCGTCGTCACCTTCAACTTCGTCAACGACGCCCTGGTGAACTCCGGCGAGGTCGCCTCCGTCGCCACCGCGTGGATCATCCTCGCGACGTTGCTCATGGTCGTCGTCGCGTTCTGGGCTCGCCTGCCGTGGCCGGTGGTCGTCTACGGGACGCTCGTCGTGGCGTCGATCGTGCTGTCGAGCGGACTGATGATCAGCCGCCCCCGGCTGCTGCTTCCGGCCTTTGTACTGCTCTTGCCGCTCGCGATCGCGCTTGCCAAGCAGCGGACGTCGGTCGGCGTGGCCGTCGTCGTCCCGATGGTCATCGGCAGCGCCTGGTTCGGCGCGCACATGCTGACTGTTTACCCGCACGCGATGTGAGGTCGGGACTCGGGGTTGTTCCTCGGGTTTCGGCCGGGCGCTTGCGGCTCTTCCTCGAGGTTTGTGCGTTTCCCCGCGACACTTCTCGCCGAAAGCGAAGGAAGTCGCGGAAAGAATCCTTCCCCTAGTTCCAGCGGGCCAGCGCCGGCCCGGGCCACTCTTCCCCTACTTCCAGCCCGGCCGCGGCTCTTCCTCGGGTTCTGCGCGTTTCCCCGCGACACTTCTCGCCGAAAGCGAAGGAAGTCGCGGAAAGAATCTTTCCCCTAGTTCCAGCGGGCGGGCGCCGGCCCGGGCCACTCTTCCCCTACTTCCAGCCCGGCCGTGCGGCTCTTCCTCGGGTTTTGCACCCTTCCCCGCGACACTTCCGGCCGAAAGCGAAGGAACTCACGGAAAGAATCCTTCCCCTAGTTCCAGCGGGCGGGCGCCAGCACCGGCCGTGCACCCGGTCGACGCTCAGCCGCGCGGGCGGAGGCCGTCGAGCACGAGGCCGACCATGCGTCGGCGCGTCTCGGGTGTGTCCTCGGCGACGCACGTCATCGACAGTCCGCCCACCAGGCGGGATATGTCCGACGGCTCGATGTCTTCGCGGAACACGCCCTCGCGCTGGCCCTTCTCGAGCGTCGCGGCCATCAGTTCGCGTGACTGGTCGCGGGCCTCGCTGAAGACCGGAGCCTCGTCGCCGACGGCCGCGAGGATCGCCTCCTTCATGCCGCGCTTGGTGCTCGCGGTGGACATGTACGCCTCGAAGACCCCGGCCAGCGCGACGTCGGCAGGCCCTGACTCGAGCAGGCGCCAACCGTCGGCGATGATCGAGTCCGAGTAACTCCTAAACGTCGCCTCGATGAGCGCCGCACGATTGGGAAAGTGCCGGTACAGCGTCCCGATGCCCACCCCGGCCTCGGCGGCGACCTTGTCGAGCGCGACATCCACACCCTCGGCATGGAAGAGGTCGGCGGCCGCGGCGATCAGCTTGTCGTAGTTGCGTGCGGCATCGGCGCGGGCGGGTCGTCGTGACAGGGTTCGCCGCGAACCGTGCTCGCTCGCGACCCCATCGGCCCCAGCCACTGACTCTCCTGCCCGCGACTCCCTGGCCACTGACTCCCCAGCCACGTCGACTCCTACCTTCCGACACGAACGACACCGACGACGCCGCGCGCACAGATCGAGCACAGGGTCGGCAGACAAAACAGTTGCAAACCGGAGGAACCCTCCGTATATTAATCGGAGGAAGCTTCCGTTTCTCCAGTGAGTGTACTCCACACCGGCGTGGGTGAGCCCGATCAGACTCACGCCGAATCCAGTGCACTGTTCCGCCGATCCAATCTTTCGAAAAGAGCGGCCACATGTCCCTTTCCTCCATTGATCGCACAGCAGATTCGACGCCTTCGGTCTCAGGCCTACGCTCGCGCATCAACACCGACGCCCTGGTGCTGGTCGCAGTGCTCGGATGCCAGTTGATGGTGGTTGTCGACGCGACCATCGTCAACGTCGCACTACCCGATATTCAACGCTCCCTTGGCTTTTCGACGTCGAATCTCTCCTGGGTGCTCAACGCCTACACGCTCACCTTCGGTGGGCTCCTACTACTCGGCGCACGCCTGGGTGACATTCTCGGTCGACGCCGCACCTTCCTCGACGGCCTCGGACTGTTCGTCGCGGCATCGGCATTCGGTGGCCTCGCAACCGATTCGACGATGCTCCTCGTTGCCCGCGCCCTGCAGGGCGTCGGTGCCGCAATCGCCGCACCGGCGGCACTGGCACTGCTGATGACCAGATTCTCCGACGGCGCGCAGCGCACTCGCGCACTGGCGCTGTTCACAGCCGTGTCCATCGGCGGATTCTCGCTTGGCCTCGTCTCCGGCGGAGCGCTCGTGCAGTGGCTCGACTGGCGCTGGGTCTTCTTCGTCAACGTGCCGATCGGACTCGTGGTGATCGTCGCGGGTGCGCTGTCATTGCCTCGCACCACACGCGAGCGCGGCTCCTTTGATCTACCCGGTGCCGTATTGTCCACCGCCGGAATCGGTCTCATCGTGTACGGCCTCGTCAACGCTGCGGAGCACGGATGGAGCAGCACGATCACCGTCATCGCCCTCGTGGCGGGCGCCGCGCTTCTCGGAGCGTTCGTCTATGCCGAAGACCGTGCACACCAACCTATTACACCGCTGCGGCTCTTCGCCTCGACTCCGCGGAGCGCTGCGTTCGCCGGTCGACTGGTGATGGTCGCGGGGTTCATGGGCATGATGTTCTTCCTCACCCAGTACATGCAGGAAGTGCTGCACTACGGCCCGCTCGAGACTGGATTGGCCTACCTGCCGATGACGGCGGCGACGTTCGGCGTATCACAGTTGAGTGCGCGAGTTCTGGTGCCCCGCTTGAGTACTCGTACGGTTCTGCTCATCGCCTTCGGCGCAGCGGCAGCCGGCCTGTACTGGCTGAGCACTCTCGACGCTCATACCCCGTACCTGTCACTGCTCGGACCGTTCATCCTCGTCGGCGCGGGCGGCGGGATGGCCTTCCTGTCGCTGACCACAGCATCGCTGCGCGGCGTCGACCCGCAGGATGCCGGCGCGGCGTCGGGCTTGGTCAACACCGCTCAACAGCTCGGTGGCACAGTCGGTTTGGCGATCATGGTTGCCGTCTTCGGAGCCGCAACACGCGGAATGCCCACGTCGACAATCACATTCGCCCACGGCATGACCGTCACCGTACTGTGCGCGGCCATCCTGCTGACAGCGGGCGGCGTGCTGATGGCACTCACCCAGGGCGAGGCTCGCCCGCGCCCGGTCGAGACAGCGCTCGATTGATCCGACGCGGCGTCGTCGATGTCACCTACGACGTCGACGACGCCGCTTTCGCCTCGAACCCAGCGCACAGATAGTCGACGCCGGCGTCGAGCAGCGCGCGCGGATCGTTCAACCGTGCGGCATCGGCAGCGTCGGACAACGTGGACAGATGCGGCAACCGCGAGGTGACCCGACCGGCGATGAGATCGGCGAGTCCGCTCGGACGTTCACCGGGCGATGCGTCGAGCAGCTGTTCACTGACCTGTGCGAGCGCGACGCCGTTGACGTAGTTCCACACCGCGAGTGCCATCTCGGTGGCCGTGGTGATGTCGACGCCGAGGTCGGTGAAGCCCGCCGCGAGCCAGTCGAGCCCCTCGAGTGCGTCGACACCGAAGCTGTAGCGCGGCGCCGAGTAGGCCAGCACCACCCACGGGTGCCTGCGATAGAGCTGCCAATCGACGTCGACGGCAATCGCGACGCGTTCGCGCCAGGACCACGGACCCGCCTCGTCGACGGGATAGGGAAATCGACGACCGATCTCCTCGGCCATCGCCTCGAGCAGCGCGTCCTTGTCGGCGATGTGCCGGTAGAGCGACATCGCGCCGACGCCGAGCTCATCGGCGATGCGTCGCATCGACAGCGCGGGCAGCCCGTCCCGGTCGGCCACGTCGATCGCGGTGTCGACGATGACCTCGGTGGTGAGCTTGGGCGCACGCTCGTCGGCCACCGACTCTCCTCACATTGCGGGAATAAATTGTTTGCGTACAGCGTACTCATCACCGTACCGTCGATGCGTACGGCGTACGCGCGTGCCCGAGGGCACACCGAACACGTCGACGCATCCAGCCCTATCGAAGGAGAGCAGTAGTCATGTCCGTCCGCATCCGTCCGTCCGAGAAGCGCACCCGTGAAAATCCGGGCGCCGATCGACGCGCGTGGTGGGGACTGGCCGTTCTGACCCTGCCGGTTCTCTTGGTGTCGATGGACTTCTCCGTCCTCTACCTCGCGATCCCGGCGATCACCGACGCCCTCGACCCGAGCGCCGCGCAGCAGCTGTGGATTCTCGACATCTACGGCTTCCTCATCGCAGGGTTGCTCATCACGATGGGCAACGTCGGCGACCGCGTCGGCCGTCGACGCATCCTGCTCTTGGGTGCGGCGATGTTCGGCATCGCCTCGGTCATCGCAGCGTTCGCTCCCACCGCGGGCGTCCTGATCGCGGCACGCGCGCTGATGGGTATCGGTGGTGCGACGCTGATGCCGTCGAGCCTGTCGCTGATCGCCAACATGTTCCCCGACGCGAAGTCGCGCGGCCGGGCAATCGGCGTGTGGACCGCCGCGTTCGCGGGCGGTTCGGCCATCGGCCCCGTCGTCGGAGGCGTTCTGCTGCACCACTATTGGTGGGGCGTCGTCTTCCTGATCAACGTGCCGGTACTCGCCGTGCTGTTCCTGCTGGGACCCAAGCTGATCCCCGAGTATCGCGCAGGCACCAATGAACCGTTCGACTTCATCGGCGTCGGACTCTCCCTGCTCGCCATCCTGCCGATCGTCTACTCGATCAAGACGATGGCCTCGGAAGGTGCCACCCTCCCGGTCGCGGCAGTCGGCGTCCTGGGCGTCGTGATGTTCGTGTTCTTCCTCATGCACCAACGTCGAACCGCCGCTCCACTGCTCGACCTGAAACTGTTCCGCAACGTCCAGTTCAGCGCCGCCGTGACGGTCGCACTGTTCGGCATGATGGCGCTCGGTGGAATGTCGTACCTGACGGGCGTCTACCTACAGTCGGTGCGCGACTTCGACGTCCTCGACGCCGCACTCGCAGGCCTGCCGATGGCGATCGCCGTCGCGGTGTTCTCCATCGGGGCCACGCGCATCGCCTCACGTGTCGGCATGCGGACCGCGTTCGTCGGGTCGGTCGCACTCGCCGCCGCAGGCAACCTGGGACTGCTGTGGCTCACGACGTCCAGCCCGCTGTGGGTCTACCTCGTGTTCACCTCGATCGCCGGTGTCGGCTACGGCATCCAGTTCTCGCTGGTGTCCGATGTCGTCGTCGGTTCGGTGCCCGCGGAGCGATCCGGAGCGGCGTCGGGCATCTCGGAGACCAGCTTCGAGCTGGGAACCGCACTCGGCCTGGCATTGCTCGGCTCGCTCGCGACGCTGATGTTCCGTGAACACGGCGACGGCTGGTCGTTCGGCGACACACTGGGCGAGACACTGCACCGCTCCAACGACATGGGGCCCGCGGGCGCCGAACTCGCCAATGCAGCCAAGGAGGCGTTCGTCAACGGCATCCACGCGGCGTCGCTCGCCTCCGTGATCGCGCTCGGTGTGCTCGGCGTGATTCTCGCGGTCGTGATGCGCACACCGCGCGTCGTCGAGCAGTCGGTTGATGCCGAACTGCCCTCCGCGCAGGATAGTTAGTCGCGTCGCGGGAGCCCGCTCCCCCGCACGCTGCTCCAGTCCCGTTGGGCTCCAGTACCGTTGGCGCGGTGCATGAACTGATCAGTCAGCGCTGGAGCGCTCGCGGCTACGACGCCGAGGCCACCGTCTCGGTCGACGAGGTCACCGAGATCCTCGACGCCGGACGGTGGGCGCCCACGTGGGGACGCATGCAACCGGTGAGGTTTGTGGTCGGTCTGCGCGGCGATGAAACGTTCGACGCTCTGACCGCCACCCTCAACCGGGGCAACACGACGTGGGCGCCTGCCGCGGGTGCGCTGATCCTGCTGTGCACCACCGACGATCCGTCCGACCCCAAGCCCGACCTCTACGGCGGCGTCGACCTCGGGCTGGCGTTGGCACAGATGATCCTGCAGTGTGGCGCACTCGGTCTCAACGGGCATCCACTCGCCGGATTCGACAAGGATTCCGCCCGAACAGCTTTCGGCATACCCGCCGACAAGAAGCCGCTCGCGATGCTCGCCGTCGGACATCTCGCCGACCCCTCGACGCTGTCCGACAAGATCCGCGACCGCGACACCGAGCCGCGCGAACGGCTGCCCCTCGACGAGGTCGCATTCAGCGGTCACTGGGGCGAGCCGTTCCGCGCAGGCGAGCCGACCCCTCCCGCTGGTTTGAGCCGGCCGCGAGCGAAGCGAGCAGCCGAGTCGAAACCACTCTCGCCCGAACCCCTACCCGCTACAGGTCTCGAGCGCCTTCTTGATCGCGGCGCGGTGCGCGCTGTGGTCCTTCTTGGCAAGGCCGTGGTCGCGCAGGAAGTTCTTGATCTCGGCGCGCTCGGGGTGCTTCTTGTGCATCTCTTCACGCTGCTGCTTGCGCTGAGCAGGGGTCAGCACGATCGTGTTCTCGAAATGCTCCTTGGCGCGCGGATGAGACTGGATCTCTTTCCACAGTGCGGGGTCTTCCTTGGCCAGCGCCTTCTCGACTCCGGCCAGCGTGCACTTGGTGCCGGGCACCGGGGTGGTCTGAGCAGGTGCGGGCTTTGCCGGCGAATGAGGAGCCGGAGCGGCTTGCGCCACCCCACCCGTCGCGATCGCGCTCGCGACGCCGACACCGGCCAACGCGAGGGTGATGCGACGCGACGTCGCTCCGGTGAACAAACGTGACATGTCTTTACCTTTCTCGGCACACACTCACGGTTGAGTGTCGCGACCAACCTTTCGGCGGACACTCGAAGCAAACCCGCAAAAGCTAAGTGCCGCCTGAGAATTCGCAGTGCGAACGCCCAGTAATGCTCAGGCAAAGAGACTTTCAGTCGACGCCAAAGTATTCTGTTTCGCCGCCAATCCGGCAGAACGCCCTCATGTGACAGGAGAACTATGGTAAGCCTTGCCTGTGCATCTCCTCCGTCGTGCGATCGTGACAGCCCTGACCGTCGGCAGCATCGGCGCTGCCGTGACCATCGCCGGTCCCACCGCCCATGCGGCAGACACGGCGTTCTCCGACGAGTTCGACGGGGCGGCCGGATCGGCCCCCAACAGTGCCCTCTGGAACTACGAAACAGGAGGCGGCGGCTGGGGTAACGACGAAAAGCAGACCTACACGTCGAGCCGCGAGAACTCACGCCTCGACGGCAGCGGACACCTCCTCATCGAGGCCAAGAACTCCGGCGGCGGGTGGACATCGGCCCGGCTGAACACCAAGGGCAAGCGCGAATTCACCTACGGCACCATCTCCGCGCGGATGTCGCTGCCCGGTGGCGCAGGCCTGCACAGCGGATTCTGGCTACTCGGAGCCGACATCTGGGAAGTCGGATTCCCCGAGGCAGGCGAGATCGACATCGCCGAACACATCAACAACTCCGACTTCGTGCACATCGGCGTCCACGGTCCGACCGGTTCCGGCGGCTTCGGTTCGGCCGACGCCGGGTCGCTGCGTGACATCCTTCCCGACGCCATCCCCCTTCCCGACGGCGTCAACGGCAAGTACCAGCGCGGCTCCGACATCCTGGGCATCGACCCCACCGACTTCCACACCTACGGCGTCCGCAAGACGGCCACCTCGATCACGTTCCTCTTCGACGGACGCTCCGTGTACACCGTCAATCGCGCCGACCTCAGCGCCGGCCAGCGGTGGGTCTTCGACAAGCCGATGTACCCGATCCTGAACCTTGCCGTCGGTGGTGTGTGGCCCGGTCCGACGAACTCCGCGACGCCCAACCCGGCGACGATGAAGGTCGATTGGCTGCGCTACACCCCCTGACCGAACCGGCCGTAGGGTTGACCGGTGCCCGGCTCTGACTCGCCAACACCATCTGAACCGTTCAGCCCACAGCCTCCCCCTCGCCTGCATGTCAGGCGTGCACTGTTCGCAATCCCCGACGTTCGCGGGCGCTGGCCCGCAGCACTCCGAGCGGGTCTCGCGTTCGCGGTACCCGCAGGCATCCTGCTCGCCGTCGGATTCGAGCGCGACTCCCTACTCGCTGCGCTCGGCGCATTCGCAGTGCTCTACGGCGAGAAGCGGCCCTACCGAGTGCGGTGGCGGGTGATCGTGCTCGCAGCCGTGGTGTTGATCGGCGCGGCCGCACTGTTCGGACTCCTCGGCCACCTCGCCGGTCCCCGGCCGAGCACGGTGGTCGCGTTGGCGGTGGTCGTTGCGCTCGTGGCGTGGGCATCGGCGACGGTGTTCACCGTCAACGCCATGCGCCTCGGTCCGCCCGGGCCGTTCTTCTTCGTACTCACCGCCTGCATCTCGTCGGTGGTGACCCGGCACGGCGTCGACGTTTCCGCTCTCGTCATCGCGACGTGCGCGGGCGGATCGAGTTCACTCGTCGTCGGAATGGCTCCATCACTGTGGCGTCCGGAAGGCCCCCAGAGGGCGGAGACGCTCGCCGCGATCGAGACGATCGACGCCTACCTCGCCGACAACCAGTCCACCGATCCCGCACATCGCCACGGCGTGGCGATGTCGACGCTCAACGCGTGGACGGTCCTGCACGACGCCGCTGCCACCGACACTCCGCTCGCACAACGACTCTGGACGTCGTTGCATCAGTTCCACGTGGCACCGCCGGGACCGCTGTCGCCGCCGCTGCGTCGACCCTCGGTGCGACACCGCCTGTCCACGGCACTCCGCAGCTACAGCCATGCGCGCGTCACCACGGCCCGCGTCGCACTCACCGCGCTCGTCGCAGGCGTGGCATCGATCGCGATCGGCCTCTCGCGCCCCGACTGGGCAATCCTCGGCACCGTCCTGGTGTTGCAATTGGGCCCCGACCGCATCCGGGGCGTCATCCGTGCCACACACCGACTCGCCGGAACCATCGTCGGCCTGGTGTTCTTCGTCGGACTCCACCAGCTCGGTCTCACCACGCTGTGGCTCATCGTGGTGATCGCGCTGCTCAACGTATTGATCGAGTTGACCATCGTCGGCAACTACGGCGTCGCGGTCGCGTTCATCACTCCACTCGCCATGCTGATGGGCAACCCCGACTCCGACATCACCATTCCCGTGCGAGATCGATTCCTCGAAACCCTGCTCGGCGTCGCGTTGGCCGTCGCGGCACTGTTGTGGCTGTTTCCGCACGCGCACCGACGCACATGGGCACGCGCCGACACCGACGTCCTCGACAACGTCGACCATCTCCTCGACGACGCCGCGCTCTCACCGATCGGTTCACCGCACATGCTCGCGGCCCGGCGTGACCTGCAGTGGGCGCTACTCGAGGCCGAGATGAGTGCAACCGACAGCGCCAGCGACGAACCAGACTGGGCAACACCGCGGTGGCCGCGCCACATCGCTCTGTGTCGGGTGGGATACGAAGCACTCGACTGGTGCTACCGCACCGATCCGTCGACCCCGATCGCGCCCGGAATCCGGAGCACCCTGCGCATGCACCGCACCCTCGTCCACACACCCGAGGACCCCTGACATGCGAGTTCGGACAATGCGGACCCAGAGTCCGAACGACTGACCTCATTTGATCGACGACCAGCCCGGGGAGTACATTTACTCGCATGCAGCGTGCACTCCTTCTCGGTTGCCGCGGCGGGGTCTGACACGACCGGCCCTCCGTCGCGGGGCCTCATCACGCGCCGGTCACTCCCCAATCTGAGACCTACTTCGGAGATTGACCATCATGGCACCAGCAGACACTTTCACCTCGGGCCCGAGCCGCATCGTCGAGCCGTCCGGCCCCATCCCAGCAGGACAGCCCTCCTGGAACCCGCAACGCAGTTCCGCGATGCCCGTTCACCGCTACCGGCAATTCGCCGACGAGGTCGAGCAGATCTCGATCCCCGATCGCACCTGGCCAGACAAGGTGATCACCGCGGCACCGATGTGGTGCGCCGTGGATCTGCGCGACGGCAACCAGGCCCTGATCGACCCGATGAGTCCCGCTCGCAAGCGCCGCATGTTCGAGCTGCTGGTGCGCATGGGCTACAAGGAGATCGAGGTCGGTTTCCCGTCGGCGAGCCAGACCGACTACGACTTCGTTCGCGAAATCATCGAAGACGGGGCCATCCCCGACGACGTGACCATCCAGGTGCTGACGCAGTGCCGCGACGAGCTGATCGAGCGCACCTTCGAAGCGTGCCGCGGAGCGTCGAATGTGATTGTGCACTTTTACAATTCGACGTCGGTGCTGCAGCGTCGGGTCGTGTTCCGTGCCGACAAGTCGAAGATCACCGAGATCGCGACGCACGCCGCGCACAAGGTTCTCGAGGAGCAGCAGAAGTACCCGGACACCAACTGGCGCTACGAGTATTCGCCCGAGTCCTACACCGGCACGGAGCTGAGCTACGCCAAGGAAGTATGCGACGCGGTGAGCGAAATCATCGCTCCCACATCCGATAAGCCGCTCATCATCAACCTGCCTGCCACCGTCGAGATGGCAACACCGAACGTCTACGCCGATTCCATCGAGTGGATGAGCCGTAATCTCGCCCGCCGCGACTCGATCATCCTGAGCCTGCACCCGCACAACGATCGCGGAACCGCTGTCGCCGCAGCGGAACTCGGCTATCAGGCGGGCGCAGACCGCATCGAGGGCTGCCTGTTCGGCAACGGTGAGCGCACCGGCAATGTCTGCCTGGTGACACTGGGCATGAACATGTTCAGCCGCGGCGTCGACCCGCAGATCTCGTTCTCCGACATCGACGAGATCCGACGCACCGTCGAATACTGCAACCAGCTCGGTGTACCCGAACGCCACCCCTACGGCGGCGACCTGGTCTACACCGCATTCTCCGGCAGCCACCAGGACGCGATCAACAAGGGTCTCGACCAGATGAAGGTCGACGCCGACACCGCCGATTCCGACGTCGACGACATCCTGTGGCAGGTGCCCTATCTGCCGATCGACCCCAAGGATGTCGGCCGCAATTACGAAGCCGTCATCCGCGTCAACAGCCAGTCCGGCAAGGGCGGCGTCGCGTACATCATGAAGGCCGACCACGGCATGGACCTGCCGCGACGCCTGCAAATCGAGTTCAGCCGCGAGATCCAGAAGATCACCGACGGCGAGGGCGGCGAGGTCTCTCCCAAGGAGATGTGGGACGTCTTCGCCGACGAATACCTGCATCCGATCCGCCCGCTCGAGCGGATGCGCCAGAAGGTCGACGCCTCCGAGGTCGACGGCGGCGACGACCACATCACCACTGTGGTGAAGGTCGACGGTGTCGAGAAGGAGATCTCGGGCAGCGGTAACGGACCCCTCGCGGCATTTGTCGACGCGCTGTCGACCGTCGGATTCGACGTCCGCGTACTGGATTACGCCGAGCACGCACTCACCGCAGGCGGCGACGCCAGCGCGGCCGCCTACGTCGAGACCGAGGTCAACGGTGAAACCGTGTGGGGCGTCGGCGTTGCGTCGTCGATCACGACGGCAAGCCTGCGTGCCGTGGTGTCTGCAGTCAATCGCGCCTACCGCGTGACCGCTTCGGCTCCAGTGGAGACCGATGCCGCCCCACGTACCTGGGCGCCGTAAACCTTTCTCTCACCGATGAACTCACGGTGACGCGGGTAACCCCCGCCGTCGCTGTGTCAGGCAATGGGCCGAAACTCTCGTCAAGCGGGCGATCCCCGCGCGCGAGGTTTCGGCCCATTCCGTCTGCGCGACGCTCGTACCCGAGGTGAGCCTGCGTCCGAAGTCCACCCTGTGGTTCGGTTCCACCCTCTGTGGTTCGGCTTCACCCTGTAGTCCGGTTCCACCCTGTAGACCCGTCTCACCCTGTAGTTTGTGAGACGGCAGCTGTGGAGAGCGTCGCGAAGGTGGTCGGTGTGATGACAGTTCGACGCCGAACCAAAAACCCTGCCCCATGACCGGCCTCGACACGCTCGGAAGGCGTGCACGCGCTGGGCTGACACAGACCATCGGCGTGCTGTTCGGTGCCGGAGCAGCAATCGGCCTGATGCACATCGGAGCCGCTCCGCAGATCTCGACGTCGTCGGTCGCGACCGTTCTCATCGGCCTCAGCGGCGCGGTGTTCGGCACACTCGCAGTGATCTTTTCGTTGCTGTTCCTCGTAGTCCAATGGGTGGCAACTACTTTCACACCCCGACTCACACTCTTCCGAGACGCTCCCATCGTCTGGCGAACAGCCGCCGTGGCAATGAGCGTCATCGTTTTCTGCATCACCGCGATCCTCGCGTCGGGCAGCCGGGACACGATGTCGGCGAGTGTTCCGCTCGTGGCAGTCGTGGGCACCTTGGCCGTGCTTGTGCTGTTGCGCGTGGTACTGGCCAATGCCCTTGCCGCAACCCAGATCTCACCGGTCTTGACGACGATCTGCGAACACGGTCAGCAATCGATTGTCGCGACGTACCCCACGAGCGACGACCTCGACCCGAAGCAAGTCGACTCCCCTGCCGAACCACGCAGCATCCTGTGGTCCCGCAATCCGTTGGTACTGCAGCGATTACACGTCGAGAGACTGGTTCACCTCGCCGAATCCGCCGACTCCGTGATCGTCATGGAGGAGACGGTCGGGTCAACACTGCGCGCAGGCGCGACGCTCGCCCACGTGTACGGTCGTGCGCCACAGAGCCTTGACAAAGGCAATAGCGACGTCGGAGAAATCGATACCGGGACCTTCTTCGCTGCGCTCGACACCGGGCCAGAACGCACATTCGACGGCGATCCGCTCCTGGCCTTCCGCCTCATCGCCGATATCGCACTCCGTGCCATGTCGCCCGCGATCAACGATCCCGCGACCGCGGTGCAGGCGGTCGACCAGGTCGAGTTCCTGTTGGTGTCTGCAACGTCCATCGACGAGAGCGCGCGGCGCTGGCGCGATGCCGGTGGTCATCTCAGGCTTGTGGTCCCCCGACCGTCGTGAACGGACATGCTCGTCGTCGGATTCGACGATGTCATCGCGGCCTCGCTCGATTCACCGTTGATGCTTGCCCGACTCGACGCGGCACTTTCTCGCGTATCGACCGTCGCGGCAACCGTCGAACAACGTACGCAACTCGCGCGACGACGCACGTGGGTCGCACAGGCGCGGGCCGACCGATTCCCCACCCTCGATCAGTGAACCTCTGCGTTTCGTGGTGTGAACCGACTTCGGATGCGCGACAGTTGAAGTCATGAGTGAGGCGACCACCGGAACCGGACAGCAGGACTCGACGCGAGTACCCGTCGGGAAACTACTCGCACTCACGCCCGTCGCCCTCCTCGTGGGTGTCGTATGTGCCCTGCTGCTGTGGGGAATCTCGGCCGTCGCCAGCACCCTTGAACACTTCCTCTGGCACACCGTGACGCCGTGGCTGGGCATCACCGAGAGCACCTGGTGGTGGATTCTGCTCGTACTGACCATCGCGGGCGTTCTGGTGGGACTGGTGATCCGATTCGCTCCCGGCCACGCCGGAGATGATCCCGCGACGCAGGAGTTGGTGTCCACACCGATCTCCGTCGGTGCGACCCCCGGCCTCGCGATCGCGGCGATCCTTGCGCTGGCGGGCGGCGTCAGCCTCGGTCCGGAGAGCCCGATCATGGTTATCAATGCGGCGATCGTGGTGGCCGTCGGTGTGCGTCTCATCCCGAAGATCGACCAGGACCAGTGGATGGGCCTCTCGACTGCTGCGACATTCGGCGCACTGTTCGGAACCCCGGTCGCCGCGGCCCTCATGCTGTCGGAGGCCAATCCCGGCGATCAGCGAATTCCCCTGTGGAATCGCCTGTATTTGCCCCTGGTCGCGGCGGCTACCGGATCGTTCGTCATCCTGCGCTTCACCGACCTCACGATGTCGATCGACCTACCGGAGGAAAGGGTCGGCAGCATCATCGACACCTTGATCGCCGTCGGGGTGGCCGTGGTCATCGCCGCATGCGGTGTGGTCGCGGCCTTCGTGTTCGATCCGCTGCACCGGGTGCTGCATCGCTCGCTACGGGACCCCATCGTCCGGTTGACGTTGGTGGGAGCGATCCTCGGCGGCCTCGGAATACTCGGCGGAACGATCACGCTGTTCAAGGGCCTCGATCAGATGAAGGAACTGCCCGACCGGATCGGGACCACGACGGCCCTCGGGTTCTTCGCGTTCGCAGGCATCAAGATGTGTGCCATGCTGTTGGCCAGCGCGGGCGGCTTCCGTGGTGGTCGCATCTTTCCGTCTGTCTTTGCCGGTGCCGCAGCGGGATTCGGCATGCACGTGCTGTGGCCGTCACTTCCGTTGACGATCACCGTGGCCGCGAGCATCGTCGGGATCGTCGTCGCGGCAACGCGGAACGGCTGGATCAGCCTCTTCCTCGGACTCGCTGTTGTGCCGCAACTCGATCTGTTGATACCGCTCCTGTTCGCGACGCTGGCCGCGTGGCTTGTCGTGGCCAATGCACCCGAATTGCGTGCGAAGCCGGTCGACGAGGACGCGGCGGGACGCACCTGACTTGAACTGCGCGGCTACAGAAGGCGCCACTCGCGGGCACGGTCGACGGCGGCGCGGCGTGTCGATACCCCCAACTTGCGGTAGATCGACTGCTGGTGTGTCTTCACGGTGTTCACCGACACGAAGAGATCCGCAGCTATCTCCGCCGACTTGTACATCGTTGGCAGGTAACGCAATACGGCGAGTTCTCGCTCGGTGAGCGGGTCCGATGGAGTTGCAGGTCGAATCGTTGCGGCGCCATCGGCAGCTGTCAGCCGCAGGAGAAGTGCCCGATTCAGTTCTGAGGGTTCAGCGTTCAGATGTCGATAGCGCGCCAGCAGACCAGTGATCTCCTCGCTGTGAGCCACGAAGGGCCGCAGCGCTCCGATCGGGGCCGCTGCATCGATGGCCTGCCCCATCCGCTCCAGTGCGATCGAGTCCAACCTGAGCCGATCCGCCGCGATCGCTGACAACAGCGTGGCCTCGACAACGAGCGTGCGGTGTGCCGCGTACCGGGCCGGCGTACCCAGCAGGTCGAACGCGGCGCGTGGTTCATGCTGCGCGAGGAGGACTTCCGCACGCGCGATGGTGACGAGTTCGGCACTGAATTCACTCGATGAAGAAGAGGTCGATGCGGGCAACCCGGTCAGGATCTTCTCAGCGGAATCGACGTCGTCGCAGAGTAATTCGACGCGGGCCAGCGAGACCGCAACCCAGTCGTCGAGCAGAGGGAGTCCGGCGCAACTCGCGCTCAGCGCACGGAGGCGGCTCGCCGCCGCTCGCGCGGTATGCAGTTCACGCCGCGCGAGCGCAACGCCGACGGCCGCGATCTGAAGGACCACTGTCGCAGGCAGATCAGACCCGTGGAGAACGAGGTCGAAGCCGGAGTCGATGCACTCGCTTGCGGCGTCGAGTTCGTCTGTCTCCAGGTGCACCAAAGCGGAGGCGGCGTTGGCCGCAAGCAACTGGGGTTGCTGTGTCCAACCACGTCGAACACCCAGTCTCGCGAGCATGTCGCTTCGACGTCCCGCTTCCGGGAGGTCACCCGCGATGACATCCAGCAGAGCCAGGTAGGCATGCGCTGCAGCCGAGGTGAGTGCCACCCCGGCACGATCAGACTCGACCCGCACATCTTCCAAATGCACACGAGCACGGTCGAATTCGCCGCGAAGAACCAGGCTGATAGCTACGTTCGTCCGGCCGATGACCGCGTACGCACCTACCGCGGGCAGCTCGTTGCGCGATGCCCCGGTCGCGACAGTCAGCACTTCGTTCGCAGTCTCGTACAACTCAACGGGAATGAAGACCCGAGCTGCGACCATCCGTGCCAGCGCGACGATGATCTGAGTCCATCGAGGTGGTTCGACGCCACTCTCCAACAACGCGGTCTCGGCGTCCAAGGCGTTCTGGCGCATGGTGACGAAGTCCCGAGAATGATGCGCCACAACACATGCCGCGAGGAGCACCTCCGGGCGGGGATCGCGTTCGACGACATCGAGTGCAGGAGCCAACGCTGCGGCCAGCTCGCCTGCGTGGATCGTGAGGATGAGTGGGAGTGCCGATTTTGCCACCACCTCCGCCACCGTGGGCCAGTCGCCCGCCGCGACCAGATGCCTGATCCCGGGGATCAGTTCACCGTTCTCCAGATACCACTG
Organism: Gordonia sp. 852002-51296_SCH5728562-b; assembly: GCF_001665475.1. Lineage (NCBI taxonomy): Bacteria > Bacillati > Actinomycetota > Actinomycetes > Mycobacteriales > Gordoniaceae > Gordonia > Gordonia sp. 852002-51296_SCH5728562-b. Next base: position 91,206 of record NZ_LZMI01000011.1, read on the forward strand.
CGCCGTACGCCGATGGAGCGTCGAAATCTCCTGTGGGCGTTCAATGGTGAGTCGATCGCGGAGAAACTCACGTAGAAGCGGGTGGTAGCGGAACCATCCGGAGCGACCTGTCAATCGAACCGTCAACACGTTTCGCGTCACCAGTTGTTCGAGGATCGCAAAGCTGTCGGCACGTCCGGTCAGCTCCTGCGCGAGAGGGCCTGGTGCACGGATAGGTGACAGGGTTAGTCACGCGGCCTGAGGGGCCTCGTGGTTGATGATGGTCTCGAATTC
>NZ_LZMI01000012.1:0-43654 GCF_001665475.1 Gordonia sp. 852002-51296_SCH5728562-b
GTCAAAGCCGACTTCCACGACTACCTCACCGCCGAACACACGAGCAACGAGGCTGCAGCGGCTGCACGCGCGGCCGGCACAGGCGCGACGGTTACCGAGATCGGCGCGCGAGCCCCGGGTTCAACGGACGCGGAGATCGTCGCGGACGCAGTCGGTGCCTGGATGGTGTCGCCTTCGACGCCAAGTGCGCCGAGGGCGAATGAGTCGACGTTGACCGGCGTCGAGCTCGCGTTGGCGGGTTCGATGCGCCTGACCGGTGCCCCACCGCTCAGCGCGCGGGTCGACATCCAATGGAACCTCGCTGATCCACCCGAGCCCGAGCCGCCCACAGACCCCGACGCGCCAACTGGTCCGGCCCCACCAGCCAGCCCCTGGTGGCTCGGCGACGTCGACCCACCAGGAGGCGTCGACCCACCGCTGGCAGACGCAGCCTGATCGCCGCGCCAGCTGACCGGCCGCGCCAGCTGACCGGCCACGCCGACCCGGCCGACACGCTAGCCCAACGAACCGGGCAAACCGTCGAATCCGGCTGTGCCGCAACCGTCTACACCCCGCCACCACACCCCGGTGGCGGGGCAGACGTGGTTGAGCAACGTGGTTGGGCAACGTGGTTGGGGGCGACGAAGCCTCCTGCCCCGCTCCAACTAGAGGCCGTGCTCGCCGAGCCACCCGGCCGCGAGGTCGCGTGGCTTGGTGCCCGCGTCTGCGCGTCGTGCGAGTTCGGCGAGATCGGCGGTGGTGATCTCCCCCGCGACACGATTGATCTGCTTGACCTCGCTGCGGGTCAGCGCGGCGGTCCGGTACACCGGCACGAGATTCTGCGCCCGCGGCCCGCTCTGCGGCGACTGACTCGACGGGGCGGATGGGGTGGATGTCGTAGTCGGAGTAGCCGGGGTTTGTCCCGCGTCCTGCTGCGTCGGCACGGGAACTCTCAGCGCCTGGATTTGTGGCGCCGCGGGGTCGATAGCGACCGCGGCGTCGAGGGCTGTCACGACGCCGACAGCCTGTGCCGTCCCGACCCGTGCGATCACCTCGCGTGCCGATCCGACCGACTCCACCGCACCGAAGCGACAACCCTGCGCGGCAAACACGGCCATGTCGGCGGGTTGCGGACGTCCGACGACCACCACGGGAAGCCCTTCGGGCAGTCGCCCACATTCCGATAGGTCGGTGACGTTGCTCGACTGCGCCAGCGACGTCGCGACGAAGACCTGGGGCGTTGCGCTCACCGGCGTCGCGTCGCCCACCGAAACACCTTGGGGCAGAGAGCGATTGAGCTCGTCGTAAACCTCGTCCGACGACGTGACGGTCGACTTCGGCGCGAGCGAGGTGAGCAGTTCGCCGCTGAATGCCGGAAACAGGTCGACCCGCGCGCGATCCATCTCGTCGAGCAGTGCGGTGTCGTCGCCGCGGGCCATGTCATCTGCCACGGGTGCACCGACGTCGCGCAGTGCTCCGGCGTAGATCTCAGCCATCACACGCAGCGCCGAGTCGTCGGCCGAACCGAGATGCAGCAGTCGACTCGACGACGCCGAGCCGCGCGACGAATCCGAACATCCCGCGAGCACCCCGGTGACAACCATCGCAACCGCAATGATGACAGCGGTGGCCCACACACGATTCCGCACGGCTCTCACGGTATAACGATGCCCCTGCGCGAGTAGCATCCACCTCGTGCCAATGCCCAACCTCCGCCCAGGTGCACGGAACGCACGTGGTGCGCGTCCGCTCCCCCGGATTCCGGTCCCCGTCGCACGGGCGGTCGTCGACTGCGCGGTCTATGTCGACGGGATCAGGCAGCCGGGGCGTATCACCTACGCCGACGCGTTCGAGCAGGTACGTGAGAGCGGCGAGGGGTTCGTGTGGCTCGGACTCGTCGCTCCCGACGACGCGCAGATGACCGGCGTCGGCGAGGTGTTCGGCCTGCACGAACTCGTCGTCGAGGATGCGGTGCACGCCCACCAACGTCCGAAGCTCGAGGTCTACGACGACACTCAGTTCCTCGTGCTGCGGACGGTCAAGTACGTCGAACACGAGTCGATGGAGAAGGCCAGCGAGGTGGTCGAAACCGGCGAGATCATGGTTTTCGCGGGGCGCGACTTCGTCATCACCGTCCGCCACGGCGACCACACCCACCTCCACAATCTGCGTCGACGACTCGAAGCCCGACCGGAACGCCTCGCGCTGGGTCCCACCGCCGTACTGCACGCCATCGCCGACAAGGTCGTCGACTCCTACCTCGCCGTTTCCGAACGGATGGAGGACGACGTGGTGTCGATCGAGAGCACCGTCTTCTCGCGGCAACAGCGCTGGCTCAACATCGAGCCGGTCTACCTACTCCGGCGCGAGGTGCTCGAACTGCGCCGTGCGGTCACACCGCTTGCGGGCCCGCTGTCGCGGCTGGCTTCCGACAACACGTTGGTGCCCAAGGAGATTCGACGCCAGTTCCGCGACGTGTCCGACCACCTCAGCACCGTGATCGAGCACGTCGTCGAATACGACGAAGTCCTCAGTTCCCTGCTCGACGCCGCCGCGACGAAGGTGAGCATTCAGCAGAACAGCGACATGCGCAAGATCTCGGCATGGGTGGCCATCGCCGCGGTGCCGACAATGGTCGCAGGCCTCTACGGGATGAACTTCGACATCCTGCCCGGCATGCACGACCGACAGGGCTTCGGCATTCTGTGCCTGGTCATGTTCCTCATCTGCGGCGGCCTGTGGGCGACGTTCCGTCGAAGTCACTGGCTGTAGTCGGCGACGTACCTGGCTGCGTGGCCAACCTGCGCGGACGGCCCGCGCGAGGCGTGTCGCACCGGATCACATGGTGGCGGGAGAACGCCTAGGGTCGGCGATGTCGATGCCCGCTTCCGCCCACGCCTCGCGCAGGGCGTCGGCTCCCTTGAGTCGCACCCAGGCGGCTTCGTTCGCGGTGATCGGGATCGTTCGCAGGAACCGCACCGGTTCCATCGGGTCGGGTAGTGCAAGCTCGCCCAGATCGTCGGCCATCGTCAGTAGCGCGGTGAACGGCGCGCCATCCCACAGGGGCTCACCGAGATCGACCAGTGCGTCCGGCGCGAGGATGAGTCCCTCGACCGCAGGCGCCGCGGCAACGGTCGCCAATCGCCGGTGCAGTCCGGGCATCGGGACCCGGTTGTGCATCCGCACCACAAGTTCGGCGCGCGGGCCGCGCAGCGGGTCGGCATGCAGGTCGCCCGGATCGGTCATCGGATGACGGGCGCATCCGACGGTCACGAACACCACGTCGTCGTCGAGCGCGAATCGTTCGACGTCGATGGGCTCGACGCCCAGGAAGGTCACCGACGCCCGCTGTGGTTCGACGCCGAGTTCGGAGACGACGTATTCGTGCACGGTGTCGGTGACGGAAGGACTCACGGCACTCAACGGTAGCCGGGCGGTTCAGGGACGCGGTAACCGCCGGTGCAGCGGATTGGTGGTCACCGGCGTCGAACGTCGCGGCGAACCCGGGACCGACGACACAACGGCCGGTGCGTCGGCGGTCGCTCGTGTTGCGTCGTGTGCCCGCATGGCAGCACTGTCGCCGACGCCGAGCCGCGGGGCGGTCACGATTCGTCGAGCACGCTCCGAGCAGACCGGGCACTCCACGTCGTCGGGGACGGTGAGCATCGAGTGCACCTGTTCGACGTCATCGCATGCCTGCGGGCACCGGAAGACGTAGGTTGGCATGTGCAGACCATAGCGCGACCTGTGCGTCGCGGAATCTTGAATGGCACTGCACCGTCGCGACATCAGGAGGCCGTCATGCCGGAGTTGCTCTTCCCGTTGGACTCATCGAAGCCGTTCACCGCGCAGCAGATCGTCGGACACAATCGGTGGCATCCCGATATTCCGCCTGCGGTCACGGTGAAGCCGGGAGACACCTTCCGCGCACATTGCCGCGAGTGGTTCGACGGCGCGATCCACAACGACGACTCGGCAGACGACATCCTCAACGCCCCGCTGAACAACGTGCACACACTCTCCGGACCGTTCGCGATTGAGGGCGCGCAGCCCGGCGACCTGCTGATCGTCGACATCCTCGACGTCGGGCCCATTCCCCAGGAGGATTCGGGTCCGCTAGCAGGTCAGGGCTGGGGTTATACGGGCATCTTCGCCAAGCTCAACGGCGGTGGGTTTCTCACCGAACAGTTCCCCGACGCCTACAAGGCGATCTGGGATTTCGCCGGGCAGAGCGCGACGAGTCGCCATGTGCCGCATGTGAAGTACACCGGAATCGTGCATCCCGGCCTGATGGGCACGGCCCCGAGCCCACAGTTGCTGGCAACCTGGAATGCGCGGGAGGGCGCGCTGATCGCCACAGATCCCGAACGCGTTCCGCCACTGGCACTTCCACCCGAACCCGACAGCGCCATCCTCGGATCGCTGAGCGGTGCCGACTTCGGTCGCGTCGCCGCGGAGGCTGCGCGAACGGCACCGCCTCGCGAGAATGGCGGCAACCAGGACATCAAGAATCTCACCAAGGGCAGTCGCGTCTTCTATCCCGTCTTCGTGCCGGGCGCCAACCTGTCCTTCGGCGACCTGCATTTCTCACAGGGCGACGGCGAGATCACCTTCTGCGGGGCCATCGAGATGGGCGGTTTCATCGATCTGCACGTCGACCTGATCAAGGGCGGCATGGAGACCTACGGCGTCACCGAGAACGCGATCTTCATGCCCGGCAACACCGATCCGCAGTACTCGGAGTGGATCGCGTTCTCGGGTACATCGGTCACGCTCGACGGTGAGCAGCGCTACCTCGACTCCGACCTCGCCTACCAGCGGGCATGTCTGCACGCGATCGAGTACCTCACGAAGTTCGGATACAGCCCGGAGCAGGCGTACCTGCTTCTCGGCTCGGCGCCGATCGAGGGACGGTTGTCCGGGGTCGTCGACATTCCCAATTCCTGTGCGACCGTGTACATTCCGACCGCGATCTTCGACTTTCCGGTCGCGCCCTCCAAGGACGGCCCGGTGCGGATCGACCCGGGAATCGGCGCTCCGCACGCCAGCTTCTAAAGGGCTCGGCCACATGCACCGCGCGCCGGTTGGCCTACCCTGACACACATGGTGCGTGTCCTGGCTGTCGCCGACGAGGTGGTGGACTCACTCACATTCGGGGTCGGCATTGAGGGAAAACCCGACCTCATCCTCGGCGCCGGGGACCTTCCCTTCGATTATCTGGACTCTCTCATGATGCTCTGCGACGCGCCGTGCGTTTTCGTTCCGGGTAACCACGACCCAGATCTCAGTGGTTACCGACAATCCAGAACCGGCTGGGTGCGCGCTGGGCTACCGGCACGCGATCCCGGCCCGCTCGGAGCGATCAACGCCGACGGCCGCACCGTCGAAGCCGCCGGGCTGCGTATCAGTGGACTCGGCGGCTCCATCCGCTACAACGGCGGCCCCAATCAGTACACCGAAGCGCAACAGCGATGGCGCAGTTGGCGAGTCCGTATCGGCGCCCACCTGCGGCGGCGTCGACCCGATATCGTCTTGACCCACAGTCCTGCCCGTGGCGTCGGCGACGGCGACGACCCGCCGCATCGCGGTTTCGAGTGCCTCAACAGCCTGGTGTCGGACCTTCATCCGGCACTACTCGTCCACGGCCATGTCCATCCGTTCGGCGCACATCCTCAGGACAAGATCGTCGGCAAGGACACCGTGTCGATGAACGTGGTCGGATACTGCCAGTTCGACATCGAGCCCGAGAGCCGCGACTTCACGATCGTGAGGCGACGATATGGCGCGTGACACCGGATTTCCCGACGCCGACGCCGAGAACGACTTCGCCCGCATGCGACGTCAGGCCGAACTCGCCCGTCTCACACACTGGTTCACCCGCCAACCCGCCGACGTCAACACGATCCTGCCGTTCGACGAAGTCGTGCGCGCACTCGGCAGAACCGGCGAGACCAACCTGGGTCTGCAGCAGGTCAACGTGCGTGACATCGTCGGAAGTGTCGACCGGACAAAGGATTTCGACAAGTACTTCCGGCCGACGTCGTCGCGCATCCGGCAACGTTGGCAACGTCTTGCCGCCGCGCAGCGTCGGGGAGAGTCGGTCCCGCCGGTACTGCTGTACAAGATCGGGTCGATGTACTTCGTCATCGACGGCCATCACCGCGTCTCGATCGCGATCGCCCACCATGTCGAGACGATCGACGCCTACGTCACCGAAATCCACACGCGCATCACACCTGACGGCATCAACGCGCCGTCGGACCTCGTACTCAAAGACCACCGCCGACTCTTTCTCGCGCGCGTTCCCCTCACGGGAGCGCAGGCCGATGCCGTGCGTCTGTCCGACCCGTTCGCCTACGCCGAACTCGCGGAGGCGGTCGAGGCGTGGGGTTTTCGGCTCAGCCAGGAGGTCGGAGAGTTCCTGAGCAGACCGGAAGTCGCGCGCCGGTGGTTCGGCGAGGAGTTTCTACCGGTCGTCCGAATGGCACGCCGCGCCGAGGTCCGGCCGGACATCACCGACGACGCCGAGCTCTACATGTGGGTCGCGGGCGAGCGCTATCGCCTTGTGCGCAGGCACATCTGGGACGACGAGATCATCGAGGAGCTTCGCGAGCAGTCGCGCCGCCGCCGGCGGTAGTGGTCTCGACAGGCTCGACCAGCGGGTTGGCGCTCGAGCAGCGGTGGACTCGACAAGCTCGACCAGCGGGTCGGCGCTCGAGCAGCGGGTTGGCGCTCGACCAGCGGTGGTCTCGACAAGCTCGACCAGCGGGCTGACGCTCGACCAGCGGTGGACGCGCGACCAGCGGAAAACCCCGCTGATCGAGCAGGGCACGAGCGAAGCGAGTACCCGTGTCGAGATCACCTGCGGCGCAGGCTCACTCCCGACTGCTGGTCGAACACGGCGATCTTGTCGGTGTCGAACACCAACTCGGCGCGCGAGTTCTTCGTCACCGCCGACTCCGGCGAGAGCCTGGCGACCATCTCGCCGGAACCGAGGTCTGAACCCGAGTCCGCCGCCAGTTCAGCCAGGGCGTCGTTGGCTGCGCGGCCCGAGTCAATGGTGAAGTAGGCGTACTTGTCCGAACCCATCGACTCGAGCACATCGATATCGGCGGTGAACGTCGTGCCACGTGCCTTGACCGCCGGATCGATGAGCGAAGCGTCCTCGATCTGCTCGGGCCGGATACCGATCAGCACCTCGCCGTTGCTGCCTTCCTTCTTCGCCTCGGCTGCAATGACATCGTGGTCGCTGAGCACCAATCGTCCCAGCGGCGTATCGATCGCGTCCGCGCTCAGCGTGCCGGGCAGGAAGTTCATCGACGGCGAACCGATGAACCCGGCGACGAACACGTTGACCGGATTGTCGTAGAGCTCGTTGGGTGCGCCGACCTGCTGGACATATCCGTTGCGCATCACCACCACACGATCACCGAGGGTCATCGCCTCGGTCTGATCGTGCGTGACGTAGACGGTCGTCGTGCTCAGTCGCGTCTGCAGACGCGAGATCTCGGTGCGCATCTGGACACGGAGCTTGGCGTCGAGGTTCGACAGCGGCTCATCCATGAGAAATGCCTTGGGCGACCGCACGATCGCGCGCCCCATGGCGACGCGCTGGCGCTGGCCACCGGACAAATTCGACGGCTTGCGGTCGAGGTACTGAGTCAGATCGAGGATCTTGGCGGCCTCGTCGACCTTCTTGTTGACCTCGTCCTTCGGCAACTTCGCCAGGGTGAGCGGGAACGCGATGTTCTGTCGGACCGTCATGTGCGGGTAGAGCGCGTAGCTCTGGAACACCATGGCGATGTCGCGGTCCTTGGGCGACTTGTCGTTGACCCGCTCCCCACCGATGTACAGGTCGCCGCTGCTGATGTCCTCGAGACCCGCGATCATGTTGAGGGTCGTCGACTTTCCGCAACCCGACGGCCCCACGAGGATGATGAACTCGCCGTCGGCGATCGTGAGGGTGAAGTCGTGGACGGCGACAGTGCCGTCCGCGTATTTCTTGCTGACGTTGTCGAGCACGATCTCTGCCATGGGGACTATCCCTTCACCGCGCCGGAGGTCAAGCCGGCGACGATTCGACGTTGGAAGAAGAGCACAAAGATGATGATGGGGATGGTGATGACGACCGCCGCAGCAGCGATGGAGCCGGTCGGCTCCTCGAATTGCGAACTACCGGTGAAGTTCGCGATCGCGACGGGAGCGGTGATCGCCCGCTCGGTCGAGGTCAACGACAGTGCGAGGAGCAGGTCGTTCCAGGCGAAGATGAACACCAGGATCGCCGCGGTCACAACACCGGGCGCTGCGAGCGGCGCGATGACCTTACGGAACGCCTGAAATGGCGTGGCGCCGTCCATCTTTGCCGCCTTCTCCAACTCCCACGGGATCTCGCGGAAGAACGCCGACAGAGTGTAGATGGCCAGCGGCAGAGCGAACGTGATGTACGGGAGGATCAGGCCGAGCCAGGTGTCGAAGAGTCCGATACTGCGCTCGATGTTGAACAGCGGTGTGACCAGGGAGATCTGGGGGAACATCGCGATCAGCAGTGCGGCACCGACGAGCAGCTTCTTGCCGGGGAAGTCCAGTCGCGCAACCGCATAGGCGGCCATCGTGCCGATCGCGACGGCGATGAGCGTGGTGATGAGACCGATTCCGAGCGAGTTGCGCAGCGCAGAGGTGAACGCACTCGTCTGGAAGATCCCCGAGTAGTTCTCCAGTGTGAAGTGCGTCGGGAAGAAGTTGCCGTCGGTCACGCTGCTGGCCGGCTTGAACGACAGGCTGATGATCCACAGCAGCGGAATGATCGCGTAGAGCACGACCAGGATGTCGGCGATCAGCCAGCCGACCCGAGATTTGGCGGTGCGGTTCATGGCGTCCTACCTCCCCTCGTTGTCGGAACCGGGCGCGGCGGTGCCGAAGCCCTTGATGAAGATGAAGGCGATGATCGCGACACACACGAAGATAAGTATCGAAATCGCTGATCCCACACCCAGATTGAACGCCTTGAACAGGTTGTCGTAGCCGAGCATCGACACCGAGTAGGTGTTGTTGTTGCCCGCCGTCAACACATAGATGTTGTCGAAGATGCGGAACGCGTCGAGCGTACGGAAGAGCAGCGCGACCAGGATCGCGGGCTTCATCATCGGAATGATGATGCGCCGCAGGCGGGTCCACGCGCCCGCACCGTCGACCTCTGCGGCCTTGAGTAGCTCATCGGGCACCAGCGCGAGACCGGCGAGCAGCAGCAGCGCCATGAACGGCGTGGTCTTCCAGACCTCGGCGAGCACGATGATCGCCAGTGATGGCCACTGCTGCGTCAGCGGCGCACTGCCGTCCGGCAGAAGATTGGCGAGGTAGCCGGTTCCGGGTGTCCACGCGTAGTACCACGAGAACGCGGCCGCAACCGTCACGATGCCGTAGGGGATCAGCACGACCGTCCGGATCACACCGCGCCCAAAGATGGTGCGGTGCATCACGATCGCGATCGCCATGCCGAGCACCAACTCGATGGCGACCGACACCACGGTGATGCCGAGCGTGACGAAGAACGCCGTCCACCAGTAGTTGGAACTGAGCACCGTGCCGTAGTTGCTGAACCACGTGAACTCACGCTCGCCCGGCGCCGACAGGCTCGACTTGTTGAGCGACAACCAGAATGCGTAGACGATCGGGTACGCGGTGACCACCAACATGAGGATCACTGCCGGAGCGATCAACCAGTACGCCAGTCGACGTTCCTGCTTCTTGCCCTCACTCACCTCACCGGATCGCTTCGCGCGCTTCGACGACGTCGCGGGTCGCTCCAGAGTCGCCGTGGAAGTCCCGCCTACCGACCTCGCGGCATCCGAGCGGGAAGCCGCCCCGACCACCGTGGCTTGCGCGGCGGTAGGCGTCAGGGGCGCCGACTTCTTCAAAGACGGAGCCCCAGAGGACGGGACCTCAGTGGACGGAACCCCAGAGGACCGAACCTCAGCGGACGAGCCGCTCGACGTCGGCGCGGCGTGCTCGGGTGCGCCCCCGGTGGGCTGCCCGAGACGCTCCGGCGGCGTCCACGCGTCCGAATGCACTGTGCGCCCGTACGATCCGGGTCCGTGCCCGGTTGCCGATCCGTCCGTCGTCGCCGATCCCCCGGTGTCGTCACCGTCGCCGGGCATTGCGTGCCTGCCCCTGCGCTCCTCGGCCGGGTCGTTGCCCGTGCCGTCGTTGCCGGATGTCATGGGATGAGTCCCTCCCCGTTGATCGCCTTCTGCACCTGCTCGGCAAGCTCGTCGACAAGGGTCTCGGGGTCCCAGGAGCCGACCGGAGAGAGCTTTGCCTGCAGCAGCGTCGAGATCGCTTGGTAATCAGGTGATTTCGGGCGCAGTGCAGCATGCTCGGGTTCGAGCTGGAGTTTGATGTCGTCGGCCATCGGATAGGCCGCGCGGAAATCGGGATCGCTGTAGAGCGACGAGATGACCGGCGGGGTGCCCGCGTCGATCGAGTAGAACTTCTGCGCCCGCGCATTCGTCAGACACATCGCCGCCTCGAACGCCAGGTCTTTCTGCTGCGAGGTGTTCGCCACTGCGATATTCAGTCCGCCGACCGTGCTCTTGGCCGGAATTCCTTCTGTCACACCGGGATAGGGAGCGAAGTCGAACTTCTGCCGAACCGCACGGGTCACCGGCGCCAGTTGTTCGTCTGTCGGGGTGTTGTCCTTGTCGGCGAACAGACCGGAATATTGCTGGAGTTCGGTCAGGAACGGCACGCTGCCCGCGGCGGCATTCTCGCGCATCGAGGACAGCACGAACGGCCAGTTGACCTGGTAGATCGCCTTTCCCGTCTCCATGCCCAGTCGCGAACTGGTCTCGTCGCCGTTGGTCAACGACGGATCGTGTCCGGGAGCGGTCGCAACGGCCTTCAGAATGCGAAGCGCCTTCACCGTGGCCGCTCGATGTTCTGGGGTGTCGTTGAGCGTCACCTTGTTCGGGTCGTTGGGATCGACCACCTCGCCGCCCGCGCTCGCGAGTACCGAGTTGAACCAGACCATCAGGCCTTCATATTGCTTGCCCTGCACCATGATGTAGCTCGGCCCGCCCTTGGCAAGGCTGCGGGTTGCGTCGGCCACCATGCCGTCCCACGTCTTGGCGGGCTGGCTTTTGTCGAGGGTCTCGCGCAGAACATCCTTGCGGTACCAGAGCAACTGGGTGTTGGTCCAGATCGGGATCGCGTAAAGGCGTTCCGCGTCATCGTGCTTGGTCTTCCACTTGGCGGTCTCGAGCGGACCACCGAGCGTCCTGCCTTCCACCTCACCGGCGATATTCTCGGGTACCGGCGTCAACCAACCCGCGTCGGCGAACTCGGCGGTCCACACGACGTCCATGCCCATCAGGTCGAGGCTCTTGTCGTTGCCGGAGAGCCGTCGCGCCAACTGCAGGCGCTGGTCGTCGGCAGCCTTGGGCAAGGCCGTCGTCACGATGCGATATTTGCCACCGGACTCCTGAGAACACTTGTCGCCCATGGACTTGATCGAACCGGCACCGTCGGCAGGCGGGTACAGATTCAGGACTCCTGGTTCATGACCGGAACCGCACGCGGACACGATCGGGAGCACGGTGACCAGTGCCGCAGCGGCGACGGCCGCCTTCACCGACATACGTCGCGATCGGCTCCGCCCCACTGCTCGCCCGGCAACATCGCCTGCGGCCCTATTCCGCTGGACCCCAATGCCTGTATCCCTGTTGCCTATATCCGTGTTACCGAAATGCCTGTTGCCCGTATTCCCGTCGTGATCGCCGCTTTCGGCTTGGTCACCGTCGCTCCGCACGCAGCCTCCTCGATGTCGTACGCAGCACAGCGAGCGTCACCGCGCGCCATGGCGTTGGTGGCTACGCTAGCCCGGCGCGGTAGTGACAAGCAACACATTCGGCGCGACCGTGCCAAAGTTCTTCGCGCACGCCGGTTTCACGCGCATACGCACGGGATCGAAGAGTGGGTCAGGGATTGAGGCGGGCGAGCATGTCGCGGGCCTTTTCGGCACTCTTCGGGTCGCAGAGAACGTCGTAGCGTCCGGCGACGAGTTGCATCGTCGACGCGAAGTCACGCTGGCCGCGAGTCGCCGCGTACGGGATCGTCGTCGAGATGACGCCGAAGACGATGCCGCCGACGAGACCGAACAGGATGGGCACCAACGCGTTGCCGCTGACGACGAGTGAGACCAGCAATCCGAAGAACAGTCCGAGCCATGCCCCCGAGACCACACCGCCGCCGATCACCTTGCCCCAGGTGAGTCGGCCGATGACACGCTCGACCTGCATCAGGTCGACGCCGACGATCGTCACGTCCTGGACGGTGAAGTTCTCATCGGAGAGATAGTCGACAGCACGTTGCGCCTCAGCGTAAGTCGAGTACGAGCCGATCGGCCACCCTTTGGGCGGGGTCGGGAGACCCGGGGTCTGCCGACCGGAACTCAACGGGTTGGTCATGTCATGTCCTCCACTCGGCAACTACCCTTACCCACATGGCGTCGGTGAGCAAGGTCTTCGTGGCCAGATTAGTCGGATTGGCGGTCCTTGGTCCTGATGGTGAGTCGATCGGTCGTGTCCGCGATGCCGTCATCGCCGTGCGCCTTCCGGGACAACAGCCTCGCGTGCTCGGTCTCGCCGTCGAATTGGCCACGCGCCGACGGATCTTCGTCCCCATGCTCCGGGTCACGTCCATCGACCCCACCGCGGTGACCCTCAACACCGGAACCGTGAGTTTGCGGCGACTGCACCTGCGCCCCGGCGAAGCACTCGCGATCGGGCAGATCCTGGACACGCGCGTGCGAATCGACGATCCCGACCACGAGGACCTCGAGGGCATCGACATGATCGTCGTCGACCTCGGTATCGAGCGCACCCGTACTCGCGACTGGGTGGTCTCGCGTGTCGCGGCACGTCCGGCACGTCGAGGACTGCGACGCGGCGAAACCATTGTGGTGGAGTGGAATCGGGTGCAGGGACTCACCGCGAGCGCACTCGAGCTACCCGGACAGGGCGTGGCACAGGCGCTCTCCCAGTTCGAGGGGATGCGTGCCGCCGACGTCGCGAACGCCCTGCGCGAGTTGCCACCCAAACGTCGCGACGAGATCGCCGAAGCCCTCGACGACGAGCGGCTCGCCGACGTGCTGCAGGAGCTGCCGCCGGACGATCAGACCGAAGTGCTCGCACACCTCGGCGTCGAACGTGCCGCCGACGTGCTCGAGGCGATGGACCCCGACGATGCCGCCGACCTCCTCGGCGAACTGTCGGACACCGAGGCGGAGTCGCTGCTCGAGCGAATGGATCCCCAGGAGTCGGAGCCCGTCCGACGACTGCTCACCCACTCCCCCGACACCGCGGGCGGCCTCATGACCTCGGAGCCGCTGATCGTCACCGCCTCCACCACGATCGCCGAGGCGCTCGCACGAGTCCGCGACCCCGACGTCACCCCGGCAGCGGCCAGCATGATCTTCGTCGTGCGTCCACCTACCGCCACGCCGACCGGCCGTTATCTGGGATGCGTACACCTGCAGGCGCTGCTGCGCGAGCCACCTGCGAACATCGTCGGTGGCATCCTCGACACGGACCTGCAGTCGTTGCACCCCGACGATTCACTCGAGACGGTCACGCGCTACTTCGCGACCTACAACCTCGTTTGTGGACCGGTGGTCGACGACGAGAACCACCTCCTCGGCGCGGTCAGTGTCGACGACCTCCTCGACGAGATGCTCCCGCGTGACTGGCGCGAGAACGAACCCGAGGACGACGAACCAGAGTCGGCGACGGCAGGCGCCGCGAACGCCAGCGGCACATCAGGAGCGAGTGAATGACGAGCGAGCAGAGCACCCGCCGCCTCGACACCCCCCGCGTCAACCGACGCCCGTCGTTCCACGTCGACAGCGACCTGATCGGCATGTACGCCGAGCGCATCGCGCGCTTCCTCGGTACCGGCCGCTACCTGGCGATTCAGACGGTGATCGTCATCGTGTGGATCATCATCAATCTCAGCTGGGTTGCGCTGCGCTTCGACCCGTACCCGTTCATCCTGCTCAACCTGGCGTTCTCGACGCAGGCCGCCTACGCAGCTCCCCTGATCCTCCTGGCCCAGAACCGGCAGGAGAATCGCGACCGGGTCGCGCTCGACGAGGACCGTGCGCGGGCCGCCCAGACCAAAGCAGACACGGAGTTCCTCGCCCGAGAGCTCGCCGCGGTCCGCCTCGCCGTCGGCGATACCGTCACCCGCGACTACCTGCGAAAAGAACTCGACGACATGCTCGACGACCTCACCGACCGGCTCGTCGCCCGCCTCGAGGGACTCGATGGCTCGACCGAGACCGAGAAGGCGCGGCATCACCCCGAGCGCTAGTACCGCGTTGCGCGTAACTTCACGGGTAGATCACGCGATGACTTTCACATGGTGAACTTTCGTGGAGGTTCCACAATCGGACGCGTGACCCATATGTATGGTGGGTCACAGCCGGAGTGCCGTCGGACATCAGTCGACAGTGACGCCCGGCGTTTCTGTGGAGGCAATGGAGTGTCGATGACGGGTCAGACTCGACTGTTGGGTGGCAGCGATCTCGGGAAGGTCCGAGATTGAAAGCGCCACACCCTTTTCGACGTCGTCGCGGCCCCAAGCGCACCCGACTCCCCGGACGAGCTCTCGCCGTCGGCGCGGGCGGTGCCCTCGTCGGTGTGATGGTGCTCGGAGCTGCGACGTCGAGCGCCCAGGGCGGGGTTCCGGTGGCGGTGCGCGCCGAGCCCGAGAAGCCGGTGGTGCTCGCGGCGGTCGCACCTGCCGAACCGGTCGCGCTGCTGGGATTCGCACCCCCGCCGACCGTCTCGGCCAGTTCCGCCGCTGCGGCGACCGCGGCCGCTCCGCAGTATCGTCTCGCCGCTGACCTGCCATCGGGTCCGCTCGGCATACCGGGCGTCGTGCTCCAGGCGTACAAACTTGCCGCGAACCGCATCGGTACCGAGGAACCACAGTGCAAGCTCCCGTGGTTCCTGCTGGCCGGCATCGGCAGGATCGAGTCGAATCACGCGAGCAACGGGTCCGTCGACCAGTCCGGCAACACCATCAATCCCATTGAAGGGCCCGTGCTCGACGGCTCTCTCGCAGGCAACGAGGTGATTCGTCACCAGGGCGGCTATGCACGCGCGATGGGACCGATGCAGTTCATTCCCAGTACGTGGGCGGCATGGGGAGCCGACGGTAACGGCGACGGCAAGGCCGACCCGAACAACATCTTCGACTCCACCTACTCTGCCGGCCGCTACCTGTGCTCGGGATTCACCGACATCATGACCGACAAGAACAAGGTCGCAGCGGTGTACCGGTACAACCACTCGATGGATTACGTGACCAACGTCCTCGCCTGGGCCGGGGCGTATGCGACCGGCGTGATGCCGACCAACCCCATTCCCGAGCCGAAGCGACCGTCCTCGTCCTCGTCGTCGAGTTCCAAGCCGTCGAAACCGTCGAAGCCTCCGAAGCCGGGCGAACCGAGTTCACCCGACTCGTCGTCGGATTCGTCGACGCCATCGACTCCGACAACGCCGTCGCAGCAGTGTCTTGGCGCGATCTGCCTGCCTCCGGGTATCACGATCCCCGGCCAGCCCGCGCCCAAGCCCGCACCCCAGCAGGACGCGCCGCGCAAGCCAGGACCAGCGACGACGAGCACCCCCGCACTCAAGGTCCTACCGAGGTAGGTGTGCCTCGAGGTCGCGGCCAGATGGTCGGACCGACTGCGTGATCGGTGTCCGGGTGGGCACCCCACCCGTTCTCTACCTGCGCTGATCGCGGCGCTAAGCTGGCGGAGATGACTACCGGAGTTCAGCCAACCGAATCCGCGATCCGCTCAGCGCTGAGCAAGGTCAACGATCCCGAGATCGGCAAGCCGATCACCGACCTGGGAATGCTCAAGTCGGTGCAGATCAACGACGACGCGAGCGTCGACGTCACCATCTATCTGACGACGTCGGGTTGTCCGATGCGCACCGAGATCTCGGGTCGCGTGGAGAAGGCCGTCGCCGACGTCCCCGGTGTCGGCACGATCCGCGTCGATCTCGACGTGATGGACGACGAGCAGCGCACCGAGCTACGCAAGAAGCTCCGCGGCGACAAGGCCGAACCGGTCATCCCGTTCGCACAACCCGGTTCGCTGACCAGGGTGTATGCCGTTGCGTCCGGTAAAGGCGGCGTCGGAAAGTCGTCGGTGACGGTCAATCTGGCGACGGCCCTCGCGCAACGCGGGCTGTCCGTCGGCGTACTCGACGCAGACATCTACGGCCACTCGGTACCGCGCATGCTCGGCAGCGACGCCAAGCCGACGCAGGTCGAGAAGATGATCATGCCGCCGATCAGCCACAACGTGAAGTTCATCTCGATCGGGCAGTTCACAGACGGCAACACCCCGGTCACCTGGCGCGGACCGATGCTGCACCGCGCGCTTCAACAGTTCCTCTCCGACGTCTACTGGGGAGATCTCGACGTACTCCTCCTCGACCTCCCACCCGGAACCGGCGACGTCGCGATCTCGATCGCACAGCTCATCCCCGGTGCGGAGATCCTCGTGGTGACCACCCCGCAGCAGGCCGCCGCCGAGGTCGCCGAACGCGCGGGCGCGATCGCGCTGCAGACCAGGCAGAAGATCCTCGGCGTCGTCGAGAACATGTCGTGGCTCGAACTTCCGGACGGTACGCGGATGGAGCCGTTCGGCTCCGGAGGCGGTGAGAAGGTCGCAGAGCGGTTGACGCGGGCAGTGGGGTCGAGCGTCGACCTGCTCGGTCAGGTACCGCTGGAGACGGCGCTGCGTGAGGGCGGCGATACCGGTGAGCCCGTTGTGCTTTCGGCGCCGGATTCGGCATCGGGACGCGCACTGCGCGCGATCGCCGACAAGCTCGCGGTGCGTCGACGTGGCCTCGCGGGCATGAGCCTCGGCATCGACACGACGCGCCACGGCTGACGGCCACAACGCGCCACAACCGACGCGGTCCCGAGGCTGCGATCAGCGGGGATCGGAAGTCAGGTGGCGTCCCAGTCGGCGACGTCGTGCCGACGCGGGGTCTGGTCTGAGTTCGACGCACTCGTCGTCGAACTCGGAGCGTCCTTGGTCATGGGTACGGGCGCGGAGACCGGCTTGATCGGCGGGGTCTGCGAGTCGCGCTCCACGGTGTTCGACGACGGCCCGCTGGTGAAGATCGACGAGTCGCCGTCGAAGAGATGCTTGGTGATCATCGACTGCGGAGTGAGTCCGCGTAGCTCGTTCAATTGCGACAGCGGCTTACGCAGCTCGTCGAATTCGGGGCCGAAGTCGTTCTTCAGCTGATCGGTGGCGCCCGTCGCGTACTCGCGGGCCTTGCGCAGCGACTGCATCGTCCACGACACGGCTCCGGGTAGGCGCTCGGGGCCGAGAATGACCAACGCAGCGACGAGCAGCACGAGGATCTCACCCCAACCGATGCTGCTGAACATGGCACTTCCCTACTTCTGTCGCCGAAACGTCGCCGCTAGTCGCTGGCAGTGGTGATCGACCCGTTAAAGGTTCGACCATCACGCCAGTAGGTGAACGGCACCCGCTCACCGATCTTCGTCGTGCGCACCGCAACCGTCAATTCGTCGGCGCTTTCGATGCTGCGGCCGTTGAAGGAGGTGATGACGTCGTTCTCCTTGACGCCCGCCTGCGCGGCGGGTCCGTCGGCGACGACATTGCGCACGCCAGCGCCGAGTACACGGTCGTTACGGACCGAGCTCGCGCTCACGCCGATCTGCGGATGGTTGACCTTGCCGTCACGGATCAACGACTGGGCGATGGGGATGGCCTGGCTGATGGGGATGGCGAAGCCGAGACCTATCGAGCCGCCGGCACCCGAGGCGATGGCGGTGTTGATGCCGACCACCTCCGCTGACTCGTTGACGAGCGGACCACCAGAGTTGCCCGGGTTGATCGCGGCATCGGTCTGGATCGCGTCGATCACCGCGTCGGTGTCCGACTCGGCGTCGGGTGGGAGTGGAACCGCGCGGTGCGTCGCGCTGACGATCCCGCTGGTGACAGTGCGGTCGAGTCCCAGCGGCGAGCCGAATGCGATGACCTCTTCACCGATCTGCAGGTTGTCTGAGTTGCCGATCTTGGCAACCGTCAGGTTGGCCACGTTGTCGACCTTGAGTACCGCGAGATCGGTGTGGATGTCGCGGCCGACGATCCGGGCAGGCACACGGTTGCGATCGGAGAAGACAACCTCGAGCTTGGCGCTCCGGTCGTTCGCAGCCATCGAGATCACGTGGTTGTTGGTGAGGATGTAACCGGCGGAGTCGATCACGAAACCCGAACCGGTGCCGTACGCGCTCGCGGTCCGCACATCCACCGCAACCACAGATTTCTCGACAGCCTTGGCGACGCGCGCGACGGCCGATTTCGGCTCTCCCCCACCGTCTCCGCCGTCACCCGTCGAGAGTTTCACCGTGTTGCTGTTCAGCGGCGCCGCGACCTCTGCGGTGAACCGGCCGATCAGGCCACCGACCAACCCGATCAGCAGTGCCAGCACGGCGAGGGTTGCGAGGGCGTACCACGTCACCCGCTTACCGAACAGCAGATCCTTGACGCCCAGCTTCGGACCGGCGACCGTCGGTTGTCTCGCGGCCTCGTCGACGAGTGCCGGCGCGTCTAGGGTCGCAATGCTCTCCGGATCGCGCCACGGATCTGCGGGAGCGGGCTCGTCGGTCGAGACGCCGTACGCGGCGAGTGGATCGCGTTGCAGTGTCTCGTCGGAACCCTCCGGCCTGCCGAAAGCCTCGGCCAGCACCGGGTCGGGTGGCGCGATCTGCGGGGCGGGCCTCGACGACGACGGTGTTGTCGCGAAGGAACCACGTACGCCCGCGGGACGGCCGAAGACCTGCGCGGTCGCGGGAGACACCGGAACGTGTCGCTGCTGGCCACGAGCCGCAGCGCCGTCGCTGGTCTGCGCGTCGCCGGGCTGTGTATTGCCGGGCTGGGTATCGCCTCCCGTTGCAGCGGCGTTCACTCGGCTGAACGGTGAATCGTCCGGCTGCGAACGGCGTTGACCGCCGTCCGATCGGCCGGCAGCGGTCTCGTCGATGTCGTCTGCTCCCACGCGTTGGTTACCGGTACTCAGCGCCCGCGCCAGCGGTTGCGGCGCCCGCGGGCGGGTTCACCGCTGACCGCGTCGATCGGCGCAGTGGCGGGGCGCGATGACTCGTGCCCGAAGTCGGCCTGTGCATTCACCGGTGGCAGGCCCGATGCTGCGAGTGGTCCCGGGGTGGCACAGGGCCCGCGGAAACGTCCATCCGGAAACGGGCTCGCATGAAAGTTGTTGGGACCGAGCGTGCCGGCACTGCGACCCTGTTCGCGGCGGTTCTGTTCGCGACGACCCTCTTCTCGGGGGCCCTGTTCGCGATGGCTCTGCTCCCTGCGGCCATGTTCACGGCGGTCACGCACACCTGTCATGTCGATCTCACGCGTGGGGATCTGGCTCAGCTGGCCGAGCAGATCCGCGGGCATGGCCACGGTGCCGGAATCACGCAGCCGGGTACGGGCATCGAGCTGTGCGTCGACGGCATCCATGCATTCACGGCACAGCGCGAGGTGATGGGTCGCCCGCACATGCGCGGTCATGCCCAGCTCGCCGTCGACAAATGCCGCGACTGCCTCGGGTGCGAGATGCTCGGTTGATGCGAATCGACGTGGGCGGGGGCGTCGGAAAGCGGGGTTGGGCGCGAAGGACGACGTCGCCGGCGACCACGTGGCGGGGTTCCACGGAGAACGTCTCCGGCCCCGCATGCCCGGCGATGCAACCACACCGTCGGCGTGCCCCGCGGTGTCGACATGAGGTGCCCCATCAGCAAACGCCCCATCAGCAAACCCATCGTCCGCAGGCGCGCCGGTGGCAGGCGGGCTGTTGTCGACGTGCGCTCGTTTGTCGGCGTCCGCTGCGGAATCTCGTCGATCCCGTCGGCCGTCCATCATGTGTGATTCACCCCTCTTCACAGGTCGGTCTCCGTGGGCGAACCGGTCGGGTCCGCGAGACGGAGGGCGCTGCGTGCCCGTGCCGGCACCACAGCCTATCCGAATCCCAAACGGCACGACGGTGCCCGGGGTTCCCGAAACGGGTGAAAACGTCAGCTTCCGACGGCTACCGAACGTCGATTGTCGTGGCCACGAGCCGCGAGGTGATCACGGATCGTCTGCCTTCCCCGGTGGATACGACTGCGCACGGTACCGAGCTTGACGCCGAGCGTCGCGGCAATCTCCTCATAGGACAGTCCCTCGATATCGCAGAGGACGACGGCGGCACGGAAATCCGGGGTCAGCGAGTCCAGCGCTGCCTGGAGGTCGGGGTCGAGATTGGCGTCGGCGTAGATCTGTTGGGGATCGGGTGTGTCGCCGGGGACCCGGTCGTACTCCTCGGGCAGCGCCTCCATACGGATCTTGTTGCGACGACGAACCATGTCGAGGAAGAGGTTGGTGGTGATGCGGTGCAGCCAGCCCTCGAACGTGCCCGGCCGGTAATTCGACAGCGACCGGAACACCCTGATGAAGGTTTCCTGCGTCAGATCCTCGGCGTCGTGCTGATTGCCCGACAGGCGGTAGGCCAGCCGGTACACGCGGTCAGCGTGCTCACGGACCAACTCATCCCACGTCGGCATCAAGAACTCGTCGCCGGTCGCGTCGAAGCCTGCGGTCCCCGAGGGGATGACGTCGATCGCCTCGACTCCCGTATTCAGTTCTGCGGTGGTGGACGCCTGGGGATCAGTCATCGCGTGTGGCCGGTTCCCTTCTTTGACTGTCGAGCGGCGCAAGTCCGATTCGACACGAATTCGCTATCTTGAACACCTGCGCATCGCCGGCTATTCCGACCACCGCGCCCGTGCTGTTGTCTCACCTTCTCCCATCGCGGTGTGGTCGCAGTGTGAGGCGGCTGAGGTTTCACTGAGTAAGTCTTCGCTGAGACGTGCTGGCCGAATAGGTCTTCACTGCCGAGCACGTCGTCACAGAAGTAGGTCGGAGCCCGCGACGATTCGGATGGGTCGAGTTTGCGGCGCGTCGACCTCCGTGAACACCCGAATCGGGCGTGCCACTGACATCGAGGGCGGTGCGCGGCCTAATCTCATGGAATGACCGATGCACCCACCGGTACCGACGCCGCTGCCGCGGCCCTGATCGACTACGCCGAATCGGCGATCGTCGAAGACGACGCGCTGGCCGCCGCGCGGGCACGCGCAGATGAACTGGGGACCGATCCCGTCAGCCCGGCGGTGGGTGCACTACTGGCGCTGCTGGCTCGCTCGTGCGACGCACACGCCGTCGCCGAGATCGGGACCGGTACGGGTGTCAGCGGCCTCTGGCTTCTCAACGGGATGTCGGGCGACGGGGTCCTCACCACCATCGACCCAGAACCCGAACACCACCGGGCAGCGCGCGCGTCGTTCGCAGGCGCCGACATCCCGCCCGGCAGGACCCGGCTGATCAACGGCACTCCGCGTGAGGTGTTGCCGCGGCTGTCCGACGGCTCCTACGACCTCGTCTTCATCGACGGTCCGCTGATCGACCTCCCGACCTTCGTCGACGAGGCCGTCCGGATGTTGCGACCGGGCGGCGTGGTCGTCGTACACAACGCCACAGCGTCGGGAGCGGTCGGCGACCCGACGCGCACCGACCCGGTGACAAGCGCAGCACGAGCCGCCGCGTTGCGGATCGCCGACGACGACCAGTTGCTGCCCGTCGTCGTTCCCCTCGGAGGCGGCGTACTCGCAGCGGCGAAAGCCCGCTGACTGCTACATGCAGCGGCGAAAGCCACTGACGAACTCGACGGACTCTCAGACGTCGGTGGAGAAGCGGACGCCGCCGTCGGGTAGTTGCACTCCCGGCCACACGCGCGCGCCGCGCAGTAGTTCACACCGCGCGCCGACCTCTGCGCCGTCGCCGATGACGGTGTCGCGGATGAGCGCACGCGGGCCGATACGCGCACCCTTGCCGACGATGCTGCGCTCGACGACCGCACCCGCTTCGACGACCGAGCCGTCGAAGAGCACCGCGCCGTCGAGTCGGGCACGTGGGCCGACCTCGCAGCCGCGACCCACGACGGTTCCGCCGACGAGGACGGCGCCGGGCGCAACGCCGGCGCCCTCGTGGACCAACGACTCACCGTGACGGTCCCCCAGAGCAGGCGAGGGCGCGATCCCGCGCACGAGATCGGCCGAGCCGCGCACGAAGTCCTCCGGCGTACCCATGTCACGCCAGTAGGTGTTGTCGACGTAGGCCTGGACGCGTTTGCCTTCGGCCAGCAGGCGCGGGAACACCTCGCGTTCCACAGACACCTCGCGGCCTGCGGGGATCTGCTCGATGACCTCGCGGCGGAACACATAGGTGCCCGCGTTGATCTGATCGGTGGGCGGGTCCTGGGTCTTCTCCAGGAACGCCGTGACCCTTCCGCTCTCGTCGGTGGGCACGGAGCCGTATGCACGCGGATCACCGACGCGCACGAGATGCAGCGTGACGTCGGCCTCGGTGCTCTGGTGTGTCGCGACGACCTGGCTGATGTCGGTTCCGCTGAGCACGTCGCCGTTGAACACCACGATGTCCTGGGCGGTGAGCAGATCGAGCACATTGCGGATGCCACCACCGGTGCCCAGCGGCTCGTCCTCGGTCACGTAGCGAAGGCTCAGATCGAGCTTCGAGCCATCGCCGTAGTACTCCGAGAACACACTCGCCTTGAAGGAGGTGCTGAGTACGACGTCGGTGATTCCTGCAGCGCGAATTCGCGACAACATATGGGTGAGGAAGGGCAGCCCGGCAACGGGCAGCATCGGTTTAGGCGCCGACAGCGTCAGCGGGCGAAGCCGTGTGCCCTTGCCGCCGACGAGGATCACCGCCTGGGTCTTCGACATGTCGACGTCGGCACTGGGCGCGGAAGTCGACGTGGCCGTGCTCGGCACGGTGAATCCGGTCACTGGTCGTGTCCTCTCGGGTGGGTCGAATCATCATCATCATCGATCAGGGCGCGCCCCGCAGCGCGGACTGCGAGGCGAGAGCGAAGAGCGAGTCCGAGCCGAAGCGCAAGGCGCAATGGTGCGCGCAGCAGTCCCGGATTGCGATCAGCCTGGAACATGTACGCGCTGCGATGGTGTGCAGGCAGCATCGCGCCAGGGTCGCGACCTGCGCTATGGCCCTTGGTGTGAGTGACCTCGGCGCCCGGCACGTACAGGTTGAGCCATCCCGCTTTGCCGAGCCGATCACCGAGGTCGACGTCTTCCATGTACATGAAGTACCGCTCGTCGAAGCCGCCGATCGCCTCGAACGCCTCGCGGCGCACCAGCAGGCACGATCCCGACAGCCAGCCGACGGGCCGTTCACTCGGCGCGACGTCGTCGGCGCGGTAGGCCGCCGTCCACGGATTCGACTTCCACACGGTCCCGAGCAGTGCGTGACCGGTTCCGGAGACCAGGCTCGGGACGCTGCGTGCCGACGGGTACACCGAACCGTCCGGTTCGTAGATCAGGGGCCCCAGCGCGCCGGCCCGCGGCCACCGTGCGGCGGCTGCGACCAATTCGTCGATCGCACCCGGCGACCACTCGACGTCGGGGTTTGCGATCACGATGAAGTCAACGTCGGCGCCGAGCTCGGCAACCGCCCTGTTGATGCCTCCGCCGTAGCCGATATTGCCGCCGGTGTGCACCAACGTCACGTTGTCGTGGTCTCGTGCGGCGGCCTCGGGCGCGCCGTCGCCGGAGCCGTTGTCGGCGATGATGACGCGGGGCACAGCAGAGGTCGCGTGGTCGAGACTCTTCAAGAAGGTCTCCACGTGGCCGCCGGACCAATAGGTCACCGTCACGACACCGAGGGCAGAAGTCACCCGGTCAGGGTAACCAACGGCAGGCAGGATCCCCGACGTCCCTCCCGGGTGCGTCCTCCCACGTTCGTCACAGCCGTCTGCGGATCAGCGGAGCCTCACTCGCCGCCGACGCCGGGTTCCGAGATCGCCGCGGCCAGCGCATCCCGCCACCCCCGCAGCGGAGTCAGCCCCGCGCCTGCCCACGACGACGCGTCGAGCACCGAATATGCCGGCCGCGGTGCGGGCCGCGGGAACTCGTCTGTGGTCACGGGCGATACCCGCGCCGGATCGGCGCCCACTTCCGCGAAGACGGCCTGCGCGACGTCGAACCACGTGGCGGCACCCGTGTTGGTGGCGTGCAGCACTGCCCCGGTCACGGCGTCGTCGCCGACGCGTGCCGCCAATTCCCACAGGCCGTCGGCGAGGTCACGCGCGTAGGTCGGTGAGCCTGTCTGGTCGTCGACGACGGTGATCGCATCGCGAGTCGCCTCGAGACGCCGCATCGTGCCGACGAAGTCGGGGCTGTCGCGGCCTCCGGTGTACACCCAGGCGGTGCGGACGATCGTGGCGGTCGGATCGGCGGCTCGCGCAGCACGCTCGCCCTCGAGTTTCGTTGCGCCGTACACGGTTTCGGGAGCGGGACCGTCGTCGATCATGACCGCTTCGTATGGCGTGGTCCGCGGCGCGGGCCGCGTCTCGCCCTCGCGTGGGCTGCCGGCGGCAACCCCACCGAAGACGTAGTCGGTGGAGATGTGGATCAGCCACGCGCCGGCTCCCGCGGTCTGCGTCGCCAGATTTGCCGGGCCGCTGGCGTTGACCGCGGCGGCACGTTCGCGATCGGACTCCGCGGCGTCGACGTTGGTGTAGGCCGCGCAGTTGACCACGACGTCCCCGACGTCGAGGTCGGCGAGTGCCCGCCCGACGGACGCGGCGTCGGAGATGTCGATGTCGCGCGACGTCAGCGCCCGCACGTGCGGCGGTCGGTGCGCGGAATCGAGCAGCGCCGCGCCGAGCTGACCGCCCGCTCCGACGATCCACACCGTGCGCGCTTTCGGTGCGCTGCCGCTGTCCGATGGTTTCGTACCGACGTCGTCACCACTGTGCATGGCCTCATCGTGCCGCACTGATCCCAGCCTCGCGCACGTGACCTGACACACGGGGTGTCGATCGTCACGTCACGCGGACCTCCGACGACGAGATCGCGTCGGCGTTGCAACCGCGATATTGGGCGCCACTTCAGTAGCCTGACGTCAGTACAACAACTTCAGTAACGTCAACCTCTTGAATAACGGCATTCACATGCGTCCCGCGGGGAACGGGACGCGACCCCCTGAGCCGGGAGCCGAACGCCGGATTCGACGATCGCAAAGGACCTGACCACTCGTGGAGTCACGACCCGAAGGCACGCGTCGGCGGCCCAGCGGCCCTCGACGCCCAACCTCGGACGCGCACGACGAGCCCCGGGCGGCCCATCCCCGACGCCCAGCCCAGGACGCGCACGACGAGCAACGCGCGACCCGCCCGAAACGACCCCGCCCCGACGGCGCGCCATCAGACGCGCCGCGGCGCGAAGGCACCGGAGAACCGCGCCGACGGAGTACCGGCCAGCGGAGCACGGGCCAGCGGAGCACGGGCCAGCGAACTTCCGAGCGTCAGCGGACCGGCGAGCGTCGGGGCAATCCCGAGGCGTCTCGTCGACAAGGTCCCGACGGACAGCGCCCGCGTACGCCGCAACCGCCTCGGCAAGCACCGACCTCACGCCGGTCCGCCGCGGTCGCTGACAAGGTCGGCGCACCCGCGGAGCCAGGCGTGAAGCGACGGCCCCGGCAGCGTCGCTCCGGAGAGATTCACACCAAGAGCTCGGCCATTCTCAACTCGAGCCCCACCACACCGGACCAGAAGACTCCCGACAAGAAGACCCCGAACCAGGATCCACCTACGCCCGCCCGCGGAACCCTCGCGGCCGTCGGCGGATTCGGACGCAAAGCCTGGGGGCGCGGACTGATCGCGCTGGTCTCGGTCGCCGTGCTGGTCTGCACCGGGTACGCGTGGAGCAGCGTCAACGGACTGACGTCGAAGATCACCCAGCTCGGGGGCCTCGGTCTCGGCGGAGGCGACGACGGCGCAACCGACATCCTGCTCGTCGGCACCGATTCCCGCACGGACGCCAAGGGAAACCCGCTGTCGTCCGAGGAACTCAAGTGGCTGCGGGCAGGCAACGACATCTCCACCAACACCGACACCATCCTGCTCATTCGCATCCCCAACGACGGATCGTCGGCCACGGCCATCTCGATCCCACGCGACTCGTACGTGTCGGTCCCCGGCATCGGGATGTCGAAGATCAACGCCGCGTACGGCACCACCCGTGAGGGTGCGCGCCAACGAGCGGTCGAAGCGGGCAAGCCGGAAGAGGACGCCGAGCGCGAGGGCACCCTCGCGGGCCGCAAGGCGCTCATCGACACGGTTGCCGACCTCACCGGCGTCAAGGTCGACCACTACGCCGAGGTCGGATTGCTCGGCTTCGCGTTGCTGACCAAGGCGGTCGGTGGTGTCGAGGTATGCCTCAAAGACGCTGTGAACGAACCGCTTTCGGGTGCGCGTTTCAAGGCCGGACGCCAAACCCTCAATGGCCCACAGGCATTGAGCTTCGTCCGCCAACGCCACGAGCTCCCCCGCGGTGATCTCGACCGCATCACCCGCCAGCAGGTCTACATGGCGTCGCTGACGCAGAAGATCCTCTCGGCGCACACCCTCACCGATCCGTCGAAGTTGGACGACCTCGAGAACGCCGTGTCGCGCTCCGTGGTGATCGACGACGACTGGAACGTCGTGCAATTCGCCGAGCAGCTCAAGGATCTCAGCGGCGGGCGCGTCAAGTTCGCGACCATTCCCGTGCTCGACGAACAGGGCTGGAGCGAAGACGGACAGCAGAGCGTCGTGACGGTCGACCCCAATGCCGTGCACACCTTCACCAGCAATCTGCTCAACGACGGTGCGTCCAAGTCACAATCACGACGCGGCGACTACACCGTCGACGTCGACAACGCGGGCACCATCGACGGACTGGCAAGCAATGTCTCGAACATCTTGACCAACAAGGGATTCCAAGCGGGCAAGACCAGCAGCACGCCCGCCGACATCAAGGACTCGGTGATCTACGCACACAGCGCCGACAACCCAGGCGCGCAGTTGCTCGCGAAGGATCTGCGTGCGGTGCGCGTCGAGGCGCAACCAGACCTCGACGAGCATCACCTGAAGTTGGTGCTCACCAACACCTTTGCCGGTCCGGGATCGATCAACGACACCGGACCACAGACGAACAACACACCCGCAGGCGAGCGGGTGGGCAACAACGCCCCACCGATCACGGCGGGTACCAACGGACCGGTGTGTGTGAACTGATGGACTGTGGGAACCGATGACCGACGACACGCTGACCACCTCGCTGCTCGGGCGTATCGACGACTGGTCCCGCCCACTGCTCACCTACTACGACGACCACACCGGCGAACGCACCGAGTTGTCGGGTGCGACGCTGGGCAACTGGGCGGCGAAGACCGCCAACTGTCTCGTCGTCGAACTCGGTCTCGCACCCGGCGACGACGTCGTCGTCGATCTGCCCGAACACTGGCAGAGCGCCGCAATCCTGTTGGGCGCGTGGTGGGCAGGCGCGCATGTGCATGTCACTACCGAGGTCGACGCTCCGCGGGTCGCGTTCACCAGCGCCGCGGGAATCGACGAGCACCCCGACGCCGACGAACTCGTCGTCGCCTCGCTCGATCCGTTCGCGCTCGGCGTCGGCGACCTTCCACCGGGGGTCACCGACTATGCGTCGGCGGTCCGAGTGCACGGCGATCAGTACTCGCCGCCTCGATATTCGGGTCCTGCGCTCGACGGCGCCCCTGCGGCCGACATCCTCGCCACCGCATCGGCCACAGCGTCCGACGACGGGGTCTCCGCACACAGCCGGGTACTCTCGACACGTGAATGGCGCACGGGTGCAGGCATTCTGGGCAACATCATCGCGCCGTTGAGCGTCGGCGCCAGTCTCGTGTGGGTCTCCCCGACCCCCGCCACCGACCTTGCGGCGCGTGCGGCCTCCGAGCGCGCCGACGTCGTTCTCGACTGACGACGACGCCCGTCGAGGTGAACACTTGTTCCAGAGTGGTTCACGGCGGACGCCTCATGCGGCAGAGTGGGCCGTATGCAGCTACCCGACTGGTTGGCCCGCGCCAACAAGAAGATCACCAATCCCCTGCAACGACGCTGGGCGCCTTATCTGGCGCCGTGGGCGATGGTCCATCACGTCGGACGCAAGAGCGGGCGAAACTACTCGAACCCGGTGCTCGCGTGGGTCAGTGAGACGGGCGACGAAGAGAAGATCTACATCATCCTGACCTACGGGCGCGACACCGACTGGGTACGTAACACGCTCGCCGCGGGCTCGGCCGGGATCACTCGAAAAGGCAAGCAGTACACACTGATCCGGCCCACCATCATTCCCGCCGACTCACCCGACCTTCCGCTCGCAGCCGGTCTCGCAGGCCGCGCGTTCGAGTGGGCACTCCAGGGCACCCTCGTCGCCCCTGACGGCCGCGAGGCGTGGTCGACAGGCACGTCGCGGTGACCCGACACACCGCCGACGACCCGCTCTCCGACTTCGACGTGCGGATCGCAACCCACCACGGCACCCCTCGCCGCGTCCACAGCATCGGCGAGGGACCCGCCGTGATCATCATCGCCGAGATGCCCGGTATCAGCCCCGCCGTCGCCGACTTCGCCAGACGGGTCGCGGGTATCGGCGCAACCGCGGTCATGCCGTCGATCTACGGTGTGGACGGCCAGGATCCGTCACCGTCGAATCTCGGGGTCGTCGGGGCCGCGTCGAACATGCTCGGCACGATGGGACGCGCCTGCATCAGCAGGGATTTCACGATCCTCGCGACGGGCAGGACCTCACCCGCCGTCGAGTGGATGCGGGCATTGGCCGCCGAGGAACACCAGCGCTGCGGCGGGCCGGGTGTCGGCGCGATCGGCATGTGCTTCACCGGTGGGTTCGCCCTCGCGATGGCCACCGACGAACGCATCCTTGCACCCGTCCTGGCTCAACCGTCGCTGCCGTTCGCTATCAGCCCTCGTCGTGCACGATCACTCGACATCTCCGACGACGACCTCGCAACGGTCGTCGGACGCTGCGCACGCGGACTCGACGTCATGGGCGTGCGATTCGAGGGCGATCGGATGTCGCCACCGTCGCGCTTTCGGTTCCTACGCGAAGTCCTCGGCGACGCATTCCTCGCGATCGAACTGCCCGATTCGGCGGCCAATCCGGAATCACCGTTGCCGACACCGCATTCCGCGCTCACCAACGACCTCGTCGACGTTCCGGGCGAACCGACGCACGACGCCCTGGTCGCGGTACTCGACTTCTTCGCCGAGCGGCTCGGGATCACCAAGCCGGTCGCGGACGATCAGTAGCCGCTGATCAGTAGCTGGTCAGCCCAGCTTCTCAGTCGCCGCCGAGCAGCCGCTGACGCAGGGCGGCGTCCTTGTCGAGCACAAGTTGTTCGAGTCCACGCTGGAAGGCCTCCATGCGTGCCCGCAGCACGGGGTCGGATGAACCGAGGATGCGTACCGCGAGCAGCCCCGCGTTGCGCGCGCCGCCCACCGACACGGTCGCCACCGGGACGCCAGCGGGCATCTGCACGATGGACAGCAGCGAGTCCATGCCGTCGAGGTAGCGCAGCGGTACCGGCACACCGATGACGGGCAGCGGGGTGGCAGCGGCGACCATTCCCGGGAGATGTGCCGCGCCTCCCGCGCCCGCAATGATGACCTCGATGCCCTCGCCCGCAGCCGACTTCGCGTAGTCGAGCATGCGCTGCGGGGTGCGATGCGCCGACACGACACCGACCTCGAACGGGACGTCGAACTCCGCGAGCGCTTCGGCCGCGGCCTCCATCGTCGGCCAGTCCGAGTCGCTGCCCATGATCAGTCCGACGCGGGCCCGGCTGCGGATCGGCGGCGACGCCGGCTCGGCTTCAAAAGCGGTGCCGGTTTCAAAAGCGGCGCCCGCCTCCGTGGCGGTGTCGGACTCGGGAGCGGCGCCGGACTCGCCGGCCACGTCCGGCGCAGATGTAGCGCCTGCCTGGGTCGTCCCAGTCTCCGTTGTCCCAGCCTCCGCTGCCGCGGTCTCCGTTGCCCCAGCCTCGGTCGTGTCTGTCTCGTGGTCCACCAGGTCGCCTGTCGTTTCGTCGTTCACGGTCTCGTCGTTCACGGATTCGTCGTTCATGAATGCGGGTCCCAACCGTCCGTCCACTCGGCGTGTGACATCCAGTGCGCCGCGCGCTCGGCACGCTCGCGAACCGCAGCGCCATCCTCGCCCGGCTTCCCCACGATGTTGACATGGCCGATCTTCCGATCGGCGCGTTCTCCCTTTCCGTACAGGTGAATTCGCGCGTCGGGCATGCGTGCCATCAGATGGTGGGTGCGCTCATCCATCGACATCTCCGGCGCCTGTGGTGCGCCGAGGATGTTGGCCATCACGGTCACCTCGGCGCGCGGCGAGGTGTCGCCGAGCGGGTAGTCGAGAACGGCCCGGAGGTGCTGTTCGAACTGCGACGTCACAGCCCCGTCCATCGTCCAGTGGCCACTGTTGTGTGGACGCATCGCGAGCTCGTTGACCAGCAGCTCGCCGTCGGTGGTCTCGAAGAGTTCCATCGCCATCACACCGACGACGCCGAGTTCCGATGCCAGCCGCAGCGACATCTCCTGTGCACGTTCGGCGGTCTCGGCACTCAGATCCGGTGCGGGAGCGATGACCACCGCGCACTGTCCCCGACGCTGCACGGTCTCGACCACAGGCCATGCGCCACCCTGCCCGAACGGCGAGCGCGCGATCATCGCCGACAGTTCGCGGCGCATCTGCACCTTTTCCTCGGCGATCAGGTCGACGCCGGCAGCGAACTGCTCGTCGAACACCGCGAGCGCGTCCGGCCCGTTGTCGACGATCCACACGCCACGTCCGTCGTATCCGCCGCGTACGGCCTTCAACACGATGTTCCAGCCGTGCCGTTCACCGAATTCGACGAGTCGGCCGCGAGCCAGTCCGAGGTCACCTGCGAGGTCGGCGAAATCGGGTACAGGTAGCCCCAATTCGCTCAGCTTCACCCGCATCGCCCGCTTGTCCTGCGCGAACACCAGCGCGGCCGACGGTGGCCGCACCGCGACGCCCTCGGACTCCAGCACCCGAAGATGCTCGAGGGGCACCCCCTCGTGGTCGAAGGTCAGCGCCACCGCACCAGTGGCGGCGCGTCGGAGATCGTCGAGATCGTCGTGCGAGCCGAGCACGACGTCCGCACTGACCTGGGCGGCGGGATCTGTCGCACTCGCGGCGAGCACGCGCAGACACTCGCCGAGCGCGATCGAGGCCTGGTGAGTCATCCGGGCGAGCTGACCACCACCGATCATCGTCACGGTCGGCAAGATGTCGCGTTCGGGAATCGCTCGGGCGGCCGCATCGGGCGGTGCCGCGGCGTTTGCGCCGGTATCTGGATCTCGGGCAGTCACGCGATACATCGTGGCATGGCCGGCGTGACTGCCGCTTCACCGACCATGCAATGGGCATCCACCCACGTCACCGATGAGGTACCCGGTCGCGCCGCAGCCCCACCCGTGCGCCGAC
Source organism: Gordonia sp. 852002-51296_SCH5728562-b (assembly GCF_001665475.1). Classification (NCBI taxonomy): domain Bacteria; kingdom Bacillati; phylum Actinomycetota; class Actinomycetes; order Mycobacteriales; family Gordoniaceae; genus Gordonia; species Gordonia sp. 852002-51296_SCH5728562-b. The sequence goes on from NZ_LZMI01000012.1 coordinate 31,516, forward strand.
ATCGCGCGACGTCGACGATGCACCGGCGCCCTGGGGTCGGGCGTTCTCGTGGTCGGCCGCGGGCACCACGATCGCGAACACCGGCGGCCGTCGCGACGTGAGTTCGAGTCGTCCGCCGTCGGCCTCGACGAGTGCTCGGGCGAGTGAGAGTCCGACACCGTTGCCCGCGCCGCCGGAGAACCCTCGGCGGAAGATGTCGGTCGCCACGTCGTCGGCGACGCCGGGGCCCTCGTCGGACACGGTGATGCGCAACATGTCGCCTTTGAGGTCGCTGACGGAGATTCGACACTCCCCGCTGCCGTGCTGTAGCGCGTTGTCGACGAGCACGCTGACCGCTTCCCGCAGCCGACCGGGACCGGCGCTGCGCGCAATCGCGTCGCCGGAGAATGATGCGGCCAACGTGCGGCCCTCGGCGGTGAAGGCCTGATCGAAGTCACCGACAAGGGTCATGATCAGCGACGACACGTCGATGCTGTGGGGTTGTACCGGTTCGTCGCGTGAGGCCGCAACGAGTTCGTCGAGTTCCGCGGCGAGACGCTCAACCTGCCCGAGCGCGGCTTCGGCCTCGCTCACGACGGCCGGATCGTCGTGCAGCGAGAGTTCGTCGAGTCGCAGTTGGATCGCGGTGAGGCGCGATCGAATCTGATGCGAGACATCGCCGACGATCTCGCCCTCGCGTTCGAGCCGCAGTGCGATCTCGGCGTTCGCGTCGCCCAGCGCGCGCGAGACGCGGTCGAGCTCGTCGATACCGTAGGTCTTCCACCGCGACCGGAAGTCGCCGCGAGCCATGGCCTCCGAACGGTCGGCGAGGTCGATGAGAGGGTCGGCGATGCGCCCGGCCGTCACCGCAGCCGCGACGGTGCCGGCGGCCATCGATCCCGCGACCACGAGGCAGACGATGCCGACAGCGGCGAGTTGGTCGCTGCGGACGCTGTCCATCGGGATCTCGAGAATCAACGTGCCCGCAGCGCCGAGGCCGATCGAATCCGACATCGTCGCGCCGGTGATGTCGGCGCCGATCGACGTGATGGCCCGCCTACCGTTGGCGTCCTGATAGCGCAGGGTGAGCCTGCCGTCCTCGGGAAGCATGAGCCGAATCGACTCCGAGTCGATGGCCGCGTTGTTGAGGTGTTCGCCCATCTCCGCCTGGCGGATGATCTGATCGGAGATCGTCTTCAGACGCGAATCCATCAACTGGTGCGCGCTGTCGGCCACCCACCACCATGCGATGACGCTGAGCGGGATTCCCAGCAGCGCGCCGACCGCCATGAGCATGGCGATCATCGTGTAGAGGATTCGACGGCGCACTGGAAGGTCTCTCCCTAGGCGTCGAACCGAAAGCCGACGCCGCGCACCGTCACGATGTGGCGCGGTCGGTCGTGACGGTCGTCGCCGATCTTGCGACGCAACCAGGAGATGTGCATGTCGAGGGTCTTCGACGAACGCAGGTCCGCAGAACCCCACACCTCGGTCAGGATCTCGTCGCGCGACACCACCTCACCGGCACGCTCCATGAGGAAGCGCAGCAGATCGAACTCGCGGTTCGCGAGCACCAGGTCTTCTCCGTTGACGAGCACCCGCCGCCCGCGCGCGTCGAGTTGGACGTCGCCGCCGGTGAGCACGACGTCGACGGTCTGCCGTCGCCGCAGCAGCGCGCGCACCCGCGCGAGCAGTTCGGCCAACCGGAAGGGCTTGCCCACGTAGTCGTCGGCGCCCGCGTCGAGTCCGACGACGAAATCGACCTCGTCGGTGCGCGCGGTCAGCATCAACACCGCGAGCTCGGGACGTTCGACGCGCACGCGCCGACACACCTCGAGTCCGTCGATCTCCGGAAGCCCGAGGTCGAGGATGAGCAACTCATAGCGTTGATCGCGGGCCTGCTCGAGCGCAGCCGATCCCGTCCCGACGACGTCGCATCCGTAGCCCTCGCGGGCGAGCGCACGCGCCAGCGGTTCGGCGATCGCCGCGTCGTCTTCTGCCAGCAATACGTCCGTCATCGCCTGTCGACCTCCACGCGGCGAGAGTACGCGGAGTCGCCGTCGTGTCGGCGACCCTCGTGTCTGTCGGCCAGGTCAAAGCGGTCGCCGAAGTCATCCTCGTGTTCGTCGAGCACCTCGTGATACAGCAGCGAATGCACCCGTTCGACCTGCGGCACGTCGTCGAACAGGAGCGGTTCATCGGACGCCGACTCGATGACCAGGGTGCCGGTGCGCAGCATGCGGTCGAGGAGTCCGTGTCGAAATTCGACGGTGTTGATCCGTCGGATGGGAATGTCGATACCCGAGCGGGTGAGCACTCCCCTGCGGAAGATCACGCGACGGTCGGTGAGTACGAAGTGAGTCGATTTCCATGCGATGAGCGGACGGACGAAGAACCAGACCGCGGCAGCGACCCAGCACGCCGCGACAACGATGTTGAGAATCAGCGCGAGCGTCGTGTTCATCGTCGACGCCCCGATCGCCCCCGCCGCGAGTCCTGCGAGTCCTGTGCACACGATGAAGATCGAGAACGGGCCGATCAGACACTTCCAGTGCGGGTGGTGATGCACGACGACGCGCTCACCACTCGCGAGGTTGTCCCTGGGAAACGACATGAATCTCAGCATATCCGCAGATGAACGGGCGGTCGGTCAACCCGGCCCGGCTCCTGCCGCCCGCTCGGTAGACTGCGTGCACACGACGCGCAACAGGTCAGGAGAACCATGAGCTACCGCGACCCCCGCGACCCCCGAGATCAGGACCCCAGGGATCAGGGAACGGCGCGCTACGAGACCGGCTACTCGCCGCAGTCGCGTGCCTACAGCCAGCCGACCGATCGGTACCAGCAGCAATACGGCAATCAGCAGCCCGGCGACCCTCGCTACAGCTCCGGCCAGTCCGACCCGAGATACGCCGCCGCGGGCTCGTACCCGAACCAGCCCAAGCAGCGTCAACGACCGAACATCAACGCGGGTCTCTACGCGGGCGGCGTCGTGATGACGGGCGTCGTGACCGGCCTGGCCGCCTGGCTGGTGGCGTGGATCATCCGGGCCATCGCCCAACGCGTCAACGAGGCGGGCAATCTCGGCGTCTGGAACCCACTCGCGCAGGACGAGTATTGGTTCGCGATCACCGGATTCCTGTGCGCACTCGCGGGCGGCGCCCTCTGGTACGTCCTCTACCTGACGACCCCGTCGCCCAACCAGTTCTACCGCTGGATCGTCGGGCTACTGATCGCCGCAGCGGTGATCATCCCGCTTGTGCTGTCGGCGCAGATATCCACCGGGATCGGTACGGCAGTGGTGCATCTCGTCATCGGCCTGCCGGTTCTGTCGCTGATCCCCGCAATGGGCGAGAAGAGCATCCAGCGCTGAATCCTGTGGGCGCCGTGCTCAGTCCTGTGCGGGACGCAGGTGCAGCACATCGCCCGCGGCGGCCGTGAATCTCTCGCCGTCATCGGTGCGCACAGTGATCCGCCCCTGCTCGTCGATGTCGTCGGCAACACCCTCGACGTCGCGGTCGCCCGGCAGCGAGAGCCGAACACGACGTCCGAGCGTGTCGCAGCGATCCCGATAACGTCGCGCGACCTCGGCGATGTCGTCGGGCCACGGCGCGTCGGCCAGTGCCCGCAGGTACTCCGCGACCAGTGCGGCAACGTCGACCGGGCGGCCGCTTTCCACCCGCAGGCTCGTGGCCGTCGGCACCGGAAGCTCGTCGGCGGTCATGCCGGTGTTGATTCCGATCCCGACGACCACCACCCCGCCCGTCGGCGCCGGGATGTACTCGGCGAGGATGCCTGCCACCTTTTTCCCGTCGACGAGCACGTCGTTGGGCCACTTGAGTGTGGGACGTACGCCCGTTGCCGACTCGATGGCCGACGCCGCGGCCACCCCCGTCGCCAACGACAACCAGCCCAGCTGCTCGGTCTGATCGCCCGCGTCGAGCGCCACCGAGATGGCCACCTGCCCTCCCGCGGGAGCCGACCACACCCGCGCGTGCCTACCGCGCCCCGACGTCTGGTCGGTAGTGATGCGCACGGTTCCGACGATCCCCGGCTCCCCCGCACGCGCTGCGAGATCGGCGTTGGTCGACCCCGTCGACTCGACGACCTCGATCGTCGACCCCACACCGCTTGCGGGCGAACCGAAGCGTTCCACGATGGCTGCACGCAACGCGTCGGCGTCCTGAGATGGTCGGGAATCCTGTGGTGTCTGCTCGTCGCTCACAGGTATCGAGATTAGTCACCCGAGCAGCGTCGTCGTGGCACACTTCGACACCTCGACGTGGCACCGATCACGAGAAAGATGAGGACGATCTCATATTGGGGTGGTTGACGCGGGCTACCGAGCGCTCGATAGCATCGGCTGTTATGACCTCTGCGCCGCAGCAGCCCGACGCTGCTCCAGACATCCACACCACCGCAGGCAAACTCGCCGACCTGCGCGAGCGCCTCGACGAGACGTTGCATCCGGTCGGTGAGGCCGCCATCGAGAAGATCCACGACAAGGGCAGACTCACCGCCCGCGAGCGCATCACGCATCTTCTCGACGAGGGGTCGTTCGTCGAACTCGACGCGCTCGCCCGTCATCGCAGCACCAACTTCGGTCTCGCAGAACGTCGCCCCGTCGGCGACGGTGTCGTGACCGGGTACGGCACCATCGACGGCCGCGAGGTCTGCGTCTTCAGCCAGGATGTCACCGTCTTCGGCGGCAGCCTCGGCGAGGTCTACGGCGAGAAGATCGTCAAGGTCATGGACCTCGCGATCAAGACCGGCCGCCCACTGATCGGCATCAACGAGGGTGCGGGCGCCCGCATCCAGGAGGGCGTGGTCTCCCTCGGTCTCTATGCAGACATCTTCTATCGCAATGTGCGCGCATCCGGCGTGATCCCCCAGATCTCGCTGATCATGGGACCTGCTGCCGGCGGCCACGTCTACTCGCCCGCGCTCACCGACTTCGTCGTGATGGTCGACCAGCAGAGCCAGATGTTCATCACCGGTCCCGACGTCATCAAGACGGTCACCGGTGAGGACGTGACGATGGAGGCGCTCGGCGGCGCCAACACCCACATGACCAAGTCGGGTGTGGCCCACTACGTGGCGTCCGACGAGGAGGACGCACTCGAGTACGTCCGCGACCTGCTCGCCTACCTGCCGAGCAATAACCGCGCAGATCCGCCGCGGCTGCCCGTCGACGAACCCGCCGCCGGTTCGATCGAGGACACCCTCACCGATGAGGATCTCGAACTCGACACGCTCATCCCCGACTCACCGAACCAGCCGTACGACATGCACGAGGTCATCCGGCGCATCCTCGACGACGACGAGTTCCTCGAGGTGCAGGCCGAGTACGCGACCAACATCCTCGTCGGCTTCGGCCGGGTCGACGGACGCAGCGTCGGTATCGTCGCCAACCAGCCGACCCAGTTCGCGGGCTGCCTCGACATCAACGCATCGGAGAAAGCCGCGCGTTTCGTGCGTACCTGCGACGCGTTCAACGTCCCGATCGTGACCCTCGTCGACGTTCCCGGATTCCTCCCCGGCACCGACCAGGAATACAACGGCATCATCCGTCGTGGGGCCAAGCTGCTCTACGCCTACGGCGAGGCGACCGTCGGCAAGATCACCGTCATCACCCGCAAGGCGTACGGCGGTGCGTATGACGTCATGGGTTCCAAGCACATGGGTGCCGACGTCAACCTTGCGTGGCCGACAGCTCAGATCGCCGTGATGGGCGCGTCGGGAGCCGTCGGATTCGTTTATCGTGCGCGACTCAAGGAGGCCGCGGCCAACGGCGAGGACGTCGACGCGCTGCGCCTCCAACTGCAGGAGGAGTACGAGGACACGCTGGTCAACCCCTACGTCGCCGCCGAGCGTGGCTACGTCGACGCGGTCATCCCGCCGAGCCACACCCGCGGCCAGATCGCGACCGCACTCAAGCTCCTCGAGCGCAAGGTCGTCAACGTACCGCCCAAGAAGCATGGGAACATTCCGCTGTGAGCTCACCTGACGACAACACGCCTGCCGACGCCGATGCCGGGCAGCAACCGGCCCGTCCCGTGTTGCGTGTCGTGAAAGGCAATCCGACCGACGAGGACGTCGCAGTCCTGGTGGCACTGCTCGCCACCGGTGGCGGTGGCGCTCCGGAACCGCACAGCGCGGAGCCGCGCAACGACTGGGGCCGTCCGATCGACCGCCTCCGTCCCGTGTGGGGTTCGGCGTCGTCGTTCCTGCGCTTCTGACGGGAACGCCGACGTGTCCAGCGAGGAGTCCGACGCGACCCGAGCCGGTCGACGCTACGAGGTGATCCTCGGCTCGGCGTCGCCCGCGCGCCTGACGGTGCTGCGTCATGCGGGACTCGACCCGAGAGTCGTCGTAGCCGACGTCGACGAGGACCACCTCCTCGAAACCATGGCGGCCGAGAATCCGGGCGACGCCGTGACGCGACTGGCCGAAGCGAAGGCCGACTCGGTGATCGCGACCCTGTTGGCCGAACGTGTCGACCTCGCCGCCACCGACGACGCGCTGGCCCTCCCCGACCTCGTCGTGCTCACGTGCGATTCGATGCTCCTGTACCGGGGCACGCTGACGGGTAAACCACACTCGGCGCAGGTGGCGATCGAGCAGTGGAAGCGAGTGCGCGGCGACGAGGCTCAGCTCGTGACGGGCCACTGCGTGGCACACATCAGCGGACTCGACGTGGTCGGACGTTCGGCGGAGTCCGCGTCGACGGTGGTCCGGTTCGCCGACGTCGACGACGACGAGATCGACGCGTATGTGTCGACGGGCGAACCGCTCGAGGTCGCGGGTGCGTTCACGCTCGACGGCCGCGGCGGGTGGTTCATCGCGGGTATCGAGGGCGACCCGTCGTCGGTGATCGGCATAGGACTGCCGACCGTCCGTCACCTTCTGCGCCGACTGGACATCCCGGTCGCGGCCCTGTGGTCTCCCAACTCGTCTTCCTAGCACCCGCGCCGGACTGATATCCGGGCACGAGTCGTCCCCGACACGAGTGCCCCAAACATGTCTAGGTCGTCACAGAACGACTGGTGAACCGTGCCCGCCCAACCGTGCGGACGGAGTGTTGTCGACTAGGCTGAATTTCGCCGTCCTGCGCCGCCCGCGCCGTGGCCCGATCCGAGCTGGAGAATCTCACCGTGACTGTGGAAACCGATCCGAACCCGGCATTCGCCGGTTACGCGCACCCTGAGCGTCTGGTCACCACGCAGTGGCTGTCCGCGCATCTGGGGGCCAAGGGTCTCAAGATCATCGAGTCCGACGAAGACGTCCTGCTCTACGACATCGGTCACATCCCGACCGCACAGAAGGTCGACTGGCACCTTCACCTCAACGATCAGGTGGTGCGCGACTACATCGACGGCGAACAGTTCGCAGAGTTGATGCGCAGCAAGGGAATCGAACGCGACGACACCATCGTCATCTACGGCGACAAGAGCAACTGGTGGGCCGCGTACGCACTGTGGGTCTTCACGTTGTTCGGTCACGAGGACGTTCGCCTGCTCGACGGTGGTCGCGACGCATGGATGTCGGAGGATCGCGACACCTCATTCGACGTCCCCGAGTACCCGCGGACGGACTACCCCGTCGTCGAGCGCGACGACTCGCTGATCCGCGCCTTCGAGGCAGATGTACGCGACTCACTCGGCACCGAGCCGCTGGTCGATGTGCGCTCGCCACAGGAGTACACCGGCGAACGCACCCACATGCCCGACTACCCCGAAGAAGGTGCGCTGCGCGGTGGCCACATCCCGACCGCGGTCTCGATCCCGTGGGCCAAGGCCGCACGCGCCGACAGCCGATTCCGCTCACGTGCCGAACTCGACGAGATCTACGGCGACCTCGACCCCGCAACCCCGACCATCGCGTACTGCCGCATCGGCGAGCGGTCGAGCCACACCTGGTTCGTGCTGACCCATTTGCTCGGATTCACACACGTGCGCAACTACGACGGGTCGTGGACCGAGTGGGGTAACGCTGTGCGCGTCCCCATCGCGGTCGGCGAAGAACCCGGCGACGCACCCGCGTAGGAACTCCGATGGGCACACTCCCCGCATCCCTCGCCGAGATCGTCGACGACTTTGCCGCACTTGGCGATTCGGACAAGGTGACACTCCTCCTCGAGTTCGCGGGCGAACTCCCCGCGCTCCCCGACGACCTCGCGACCGAGGCGATGGAACCGGTACCGGAGTGCCAATCTCCGGTGTTCTTATCGGTCGACGCCGCCGACGCCGACGCCGTGAGGCTCTATTTCAGCGCCCCGCCGGAGGCACCGACGACCCGCGGTTTCGCGTCCATCCTCGCCCAGGGCCTCGACGGCGAATCCGCCGACGCGATCCTCGCGGTGCCCGGCGATTTCTACCACGACCTCGGACTCGACGCCGCGGTCAGTCCACTGCGTCTTCGCGGTATGGCCGGGATGCTCGGCAGGGTGAAGAGCCAGGTACGCAGTCAGACCGGTCATCAGTGAAGTTCATCCAGATCCTCGAGGAGCCGATCGAACCGGGCGGTCTCGTCGAGTGGGTTCCTTCTGTTCCCGGCGGACTCGGAGGCTGGCTCGACGACACACGGCTGACGTCGCACAACCACGAGCAGCATCTGCGCGACGCGTTCGACTACCGCGTGCGCACCCGCAAGGAGGGCGGTCGCGAGTCATGGCTCGGACTGTCGATCCACTTCGACGAACCGCTCTCGATTCCCGCTATCCGTGCCGCGCTGTCGCAGTGGATCGATCGCCACGAGGTACTGCGCAGCCACGTCATCATCAAGGCCGACGGCCTGCACCGGTTGAGCACGCCGCCGGGCACCGTCCGACTCAAGATGGGCCGAATCGGGTGGTACTCCGAGTCCGGTCCGCTCCTCGAACAGATCGCGGGCGCCTTCGACCGCGCGACCGCCCCGATGCAATGGCCCGCCTACATGTTCGCCACCGTCGGCCGCGAATCGTCGTTCACGCTGCTGTTCGCCGCCGACCACTCGTTGGTCGACGGCTACTCGTTGATCATGGCCCAGCACGAGCTGATCACGCTCTATCGAGCCGCACGCGACCGCACCGACCCCGCACTGCCCGAGGTCGGTAGTTATGTCGACTTCAGCGCCCAGGAGCGTCGACTCGCCGACCAGACGGGAGCCGACCATCCCAGCGTGTCCACCTGGACGTCGTTTCTGAAGACAGGCGCAGGCGACATGCCTGCGTTCCAGACACCAGCGGCGAACACCGCCGTCGACGAGCCGCCCGATCCCGCTGTCGACGTCCCGCAGGAGTCGCTGTCGGGTGTGATCGTCGACGACGACTCGGCGAACCGCTTCACGGCGGTGTGCTCGGAGGCCGGCGGCACGCTCACCGCCGGCATACTCGCCGCGTTCGCGATCGTCCATCACCGTCGCACCGGTGATCGAGAGTTCCGCTGCGTCCTGCCGCGGCACACACGAAACGAGCAGCGATGGCTCACCGCGCTGGGTTGGTTCGTCGCCGTCGCCCCCTTCTGCCTCGACATGTCGGATTCGCCCACCTTCGACCAAGCGGTGGCCCGCGCGACCGAAGAGCTCAAACGCGCACGTCAGGGCGCATCGCTGCCCTTCCTGCGTGTTGCGGATCTCATCGGCTATCGGGGTGAGCCGCAGTTCGTCATCTCGTTCATCGACACGCGCTACGCTCCCGGCGCCGCCGAGGCCGACAGCGGCCGCGCCACGGTGATCAGAAGCCACAGTTACGCCCGCAACGAGGTCTTCATCTGGATCAACCGCACACCGTCGGGGATGCGCTTCTCGGCACGATTCCCCCGAGAAAGCCATGTCGGCGAGGTCGTCGGCCCCACGCTGATCGCCGACCCCGAAGCACGTACTGCGCCGGGTGTGATCGCGCGTGAGGAGGGTCCGGTGCACGCCTACCTGCATGATTTCGCCGAGTTCGTCCGGTCCGTCGGTGACGCAAGCACATTCGGTTCCACGGTGTGACCCCGACCGCAACCGAACGATTGCTCGGTGGGCTAGGGTGAACCGCGGAACCCACCCGATAGACTCGAGTGGTTGACGTCGCCCAGGTGACACCCGCCAGGTGAGAGCACAGTCAACGTGACAACACCGCCCAGGCGTGACACCGGTACGACGAAGCCGCACGATCAACAACGAGTGGTGAGACGAGGGGGACGTCGCGCACCGGCGGCAGCACCCCGTGAAGACAGCTCAGCACAGAGCCAGGCCCAGGAGATCAAGCAAGTGCCCAGTGAACAAGCGCCCAACTCCACGATCAGCTCCAACTCGACGATCAACAAGGTCCTGATCGCCAATCGAGGAGAGATCGCGGTCCGCGTCATCCGCGCCGCGCGCGACGCCGGAATCCCCAGTGTCGCGGTCTACGCGGAACCTGACGCCAACGCCAAGTTCGTGAAGCTCGCCGACGAAGCCTTCGCCCTCGGCGGTCAGACCTCCGCAGAGTCGTACCTGGTCTTCGACAAGATTCTCGACGCCGCCGCGAAGTCGGGCGCCAACGCCATCCACCCCGGCTATGGATTCCTCTCCGAGAACGCCGATTTCGCCCAAGCAGTGCTCGACGCCGGTCTCATCTGGATCGGACCGTCACCGCAGTCGATCCGCGACCTCGGCGACAAGGTCACCGCGCGCCACATCGCACTGAAGGCCGACGCCCCGATGGCTCCGGGCACCAAGGACCCGGTCCGCAACGCCGACGAGGTCGTCGCGTTCGCCAAGGAGTACGGCGTGCCGGTCGCGATCAAGGCGGCGTTCGGCGGCGGTGGCCGCGGCATGAAGGTGGCCTACACCATCGAGGAGATCCCCGAGCTGTTCGAGTCGGCCACCCGTGAGGCCATCTCCGCGTTCGGTCGCGGCGAGTGCTTCGTCGAGCGCTACCTCGACAAGGCACGCCACGTCGAGGCGCAGGTCATCGCCGATCAGCACGGCAACGTGATCGTCGCCGGTACCCGCGACTGCTCGCTGCAGCGTCGCTTCCAAAAGCTCGTCGAGGAGGCACCCGCACCGTTCCTCACCGACGAACAGCGCAACCGCATCCACTCGTCGGCCAAGGCCATCTGCCGCGAGGCCGGTTACTACGGTGCGGGCACCGTCGAATTCCTCGTCGGCAACGACGGCCTGGTCTCCTTCCTCGAGGTCAACACCCGTCTGCAGGTCGAGCACCCCGTCACCGAGGAGACGTCGGGCATCGACCTCGTCCGCCAGCAGTTCCGCATCGCCAACGGCGAGAAGCTCGAGTTCTCCGAAGACCCCGCACCGCGCGGACACTCGATCGAGTTCCGGATCAACGGCGAAGACCCCGGCCGAAACTTCCTCCCCGCGCCCGGCCCGATCACCGTCTACAAGGAGCCCTCGGGCCCCGGCGTGCGCGTCGACTCCGGCGTGGAGCAGGGCGACGTCATCGGCGGGCAGTTCGATTCGATGCTCGCCAAACTGATCGTCACCGGTGAGAACCGCGAGCAGGCACTCGAGCGTGCCCGCCGCGCACTCGACGAGTTCGAGGTCGAGGGTCTCGCGACGGTTCTGCCCTTCGATCGGCACATCGTCACCAACCCCGCTTTCGTCGGCCACACCGATGAGAACGGCGTCGAGACGTTCGACGTCTACACCAAGTGGATCGAGACCGACTGGGACAACCCGATCGAGCCCTACACCGGTGGCGCAGCCATCGAAGAGGACGATTCGGCGCCGCGGCAGAAGGTGGTCGTCGAGGTCGGTGGCCGCCGCGTCGAGGTCTCACTGCCCGGCGATCTCGCGCTCGGCGGAGGGTCGTCGAGCAATGGTGTCGTCCGCAAGAAGCCCAAGCCGCGCACACGCAGCAAGGGGGCCGGTGCTGCCGCGTCCGGCGACTCGGTTGCCGCGCCCATGCAGGGCACCGTCGTCAAGATCGCCGTCGAGGAGGGCCAGGAGGTCTCCGCAGGCGACCTCGTCGTGGTGCTCGAGGCGATGAAGATGGAGAACCCGGTAACCGCACACAAAGACGGTGTCGTGACCGGCCTCGCCATCGAGGCGGGCGCAGCCGTCACCCAGGGCACCGTGCTGCTCGAGATCAAGTAGCCACTCACCATCCATCCAGTCGGGGGGGGGGGGGGGGGGGGGGGGGGGGGGGGGGGGGGGGGGGGGGGGGGGGGGGGGGGGGGGGGGGGGGGGGGGG
>NZ_LZMI01000013.1:0-575 GCF_001665475.1 Gordonia sp. 852002-51296_SCH5728562-b
TCGCGCAGGGCTTCTGAGATGAACTCAGGGCCGTTGTCCATGCGCAGCACCATGGGCGGGCCACCCCAGATCGCGAAAGTCTTCTCCAACTCCTCGATCAGCCGTTCGGCGGTGATCGAGCGGTCCACGATGTTCAGCAGCGATAGCCGGGTGTGCTCGTCCACCATCGACGCGATCTTTATCGTCTTACCGTCGACAGAGGAATCGAACTGAAAGTCCAACGCCCACACCACTTTCGGTGCGTCCGCGACCACGACCGGGACCGATGACTGGCCGGCGCGTTTGCGGCGCGGAGCACGCCGCACTTGCAGGCCCTCCTCCTTCCACAACCGATGCACTTTCTTCTTGTTGATCTCGATGCCGTCGTCGAAGCGCAGGTGCGCCCACGCGCGCCGGAACCCGTGCCGGGGGTTCTTGCGGGCATACGTGCGTAGCTGCTCGCGCAGTGCGGCGTCCGGATCGGCCGGGGTGTGTGCGTGCGGCAGCCGTCGATAGGCGGAACGGGAAAGCCCAACTACCCTGCACGCCATACGTTCTGACATGTTCTTGACGTCTTTGAGCATGTCGATGGCGGC